>NZ_JBHVIV010000007.1:0-182448 GCF_042799475.1 Kitasatospora sp. NPDC057692
ACCGTCCGACCGGCGACCACCACCCGGTGCTCCAGCGCCGCCCGACCCGAGGCCAGCGTCCGCGCCACCCCCACCGGATCGGCCTCAGGACGGTCGGCCGCCCAGTCCCGCAACCGCTCCGCCGCCGCACGCAGGGCCTCGGCCGATCGCGCCGACAGCGCCCACGGCACCACCCCGCCCGTACCCGCGGTCGTCACGGGCTCCGCCGGTTCCGGGGCCTGCTCGATGATCACATGGGCGTTGGTGCCGCTGATGCCGAACGAGGACACCGCCGCCCGCCGCGGCCGACCCGTCTCCGGCCACTCCGCCGACTCCGCCAGCAGTTCCACCGCGCCCGCCGACCAGTCCACGTGCGGCGACGGCGCGTCCACATGCAACGACTTCGGCAGCAGGCCGTTCCGCAGCGCCATCACCATCTTGATCACACCCGCCACACCCGCCGCCGCCTGGGTGTGCCCGATGTTCGACTTCACCGACCCCAGCCGCAGCGGTCGCTCGACCGGCCGGTCCTGGCCGTACGTCGCCAGCAGCGCCTGGGCCTCGATCGGGTCACCCAGCGTCGTTCCCGTCCCGTGCGCCTCCACCACGTCGACGTCCGCCGTGCTCAGGCCCGCGCCGGCGAGCGCCTGGCGGATCACCCGCTCCTGCGACGGCCCGTTCGGCGCCGTCAGACCGTTCGACGCACCGTCCTGGTTCACCGCACTGCCCCGCACCACCGCCAGCACCCGGTGCCCGTTGCGGCGCGCGTCGGAGAGGCGCTCGACCACCAGCAGGCCGACGCCCTCGCCCCAGCCGGTGCCGTCCGCGCCCGCCGCGAAGGGCTTGCAGCGGCCGTCCGCCGCCAGCCCGCGCTGGCGGGCGAACTCCACGAACACGTGCGGCGTCGACATGACCGTCACCCCGCCCGCGAGCGCCAGGTCGCACTCCCCCGAGCGCAGCGCGTTCGCCGCCAGGTGCAGCGCGACCAGCGACGACGAGCACGCCGTGTCGATGCTGACCGCCGGACCCTCCAGCCCCAACGAGTACGCGACCCGGCCCGAGACGACGCTCCCGACGCTGCCCGCGAGCAGCAGGCCCTCGTAGCCGTCCGGGGCCCGGTGCAGACGGGAGGCGTAGTCGTGGTGCATGACGCCGGTGAAGACACCGGTCCGCGAGCCGCGCAGCCCGGCGGGGTCGATGCCCGCGTGCTCCAGCGCCTCCCAGGAGGTCTCCAGCAGCAGGCGCTGCTGCGGGTCCGTCGCGCGGGCCTCACGCGGCGAGATCCCGAAGAACTCGGCGTCGAACTCGCCGGAGTCGTACAGGAAGGCGCCGTGCCGGGTGTACACCGTCCCGGTGCGGGACGGGTCCGGGTCGTACAGGGCGTCGACGTCCCAGCCGCGGTCGGTCGGGAAGCCGCCGACCGCGTCGGTCTCCTGGGCGACCAGGCGCCACAGGTCATCGGGTCCGGCGACGCCGCCGGGGTAGCGGCAGCCCATGCCGACGATCACGATCGGGTCGTCGTCCACCGGGGCGGCCGAGGGCGTCGGGGCGGACGCCGCCGGGGCGCCCGTCACCTCCCTGGTCAGCCGGGCCGCGAGGGCGGTGGCGCTGGGGTGGTCGAACACCACGGTGGCGGGCAGCCGCAGGCCGGTGAGCGTGTTGAGCCGGTTGCGCAGTTCCAGTGCGGTGAGCGAGTCGAAGCCCAGTTCACGGAAGGCGCGTTGGATGTCGACGGTGTCCGCCTCGCCGAGTCCGAGCACGGTGGCGGTCTGGCCGCGGACGAGGTCGAGTGCCGCGCGGGCACGGCGGTCCTCGGACAGCCCGGCCATCCGGTGCGCCCAGGAGGACGCGTCCCCGGCGCCGCCCGCCCGCCCGGCGCCCGCCGCCGCCCCGGCCGCACGCTGCAGCGGGGCGCGGACCAGGCCGCGGAGCACGGTCGGCACGGCGCCGGCCGCAGCGAGGTCGCGCAGCGCCGCGCGGTCGAGGCGGGCGGTGACGGCGTACGGCAGGTCGCGCCGCAGCGCCGCGTCGAACAGCGCGAGCCCGTCCTCGGTGGAGAGCAGGCCGATGCCGCCGCGCGCGAGCCGGGCGAGGTCGGCGGCGGCGAGGTGGCGGGTCATCCCGCTGCCCTCGGCCCACAGGCCCCAGGCGAGCGCGTTGCCGGGCAGTCCGGCGGCGCGGCGGTGCTCGGCCAGGGCGTCGAGGAAGGCGTTCGCGGCCGTGTAGGCGCCCTGGCCGGCGTTGCCGGTGACGGAGGTGACGGAGGAGAACAGGACGAACGCCTCCAGCTCCTGCTCCCGGGTCAGTTCGTGCAGGTGCCAGGCGGCGTCCGCCTTGGGGCGCAGGACGGTGGCGAGGCGTTCGGGGTCGAGCGTCTCCACCGTGCCGTCGTCGAGGACACCGGCTGCGTGGACGACGACGCCCAGCGGGTGCGCGGCCGGGATGGCGGCGATCAACGCCGCGAGCTCCTCGCGGCGGGCGGCGTCGCACGCGGCGATCGTCACCCGCGCGCCGAGCGCGGTGAGTTCGTCCCGCAGCCGCTCGCCGCCGTCCGTCCGCTGGCCGGACCGGCTGACCAGCAGCAGGTGGCGCAGGCCGTGCTCGGTGACCAGCCGCCGGGCGATCAGCGCGCCGAGGGTGCCGGTGCCGCCGGTGATCAGCGCCGTACGGTCCGGGTCCAGCGGGCGGGCTCCGCTCGGGGCCGTGGCCGGGGCGAGCCGGGGGCGGTGCGGGATCCCGTCGCGCAGGGCCAGTTGGGGCTCGTCGGCGGTGAGGGCGGTCCGCAGGGCGCGGCCGGAGCGCGCGGGGTCGTCGAGGTCGATCAGGGTGATCCGGCCCGGGTGCTCGGACTGCGCGGTGCGCAGCAGACCCCACACCGGGGACTGGCCGAGGCCCGGGACGGCGTCCCCCGGTCGGACGGCGACCGCGCCGCGGGTGACGACCACCAGGCGGGCGGCCTCCGGGCGGTCGCCGGCCAGCCAGGCCCGGACGGTGTCGAGGGCCCAGCGGGCGGCGGCGTGCGCGGCCTCGGCCGGGCTGTCGCCGGGGACGGCGGGAGCGGCGGGGACGGCGGCGACCACCACGGCGGGCGCCGGCTGCCCGGCGGCGGTGCGGGCGTCGAGTTCGGCGAGGCCCGGGAACGCGGCGCGCGGGTGGAGGCCGAGGTCGTCGGCGCCGAGGACCACGCAGTCCGGGTCCGCCCCGGTGGCGGGGGCGGGCAGCTCCGTCCATCGCAGTTCGAACAGCGTGTCATGCGGGACGGGTCCGGCCGGTGCGAGCCGGTCGGCGGGCAGTTCGCGCAGGCTGAGGCCGCCGACCGTGAGCACGGGCGCCCCGGTGGGGTCCTCGACGGCGAGTGCGGTGGTGCCGTCCGGCGCGGGCGACAGCCGGACGCGCAGCGCGGTGGCGCCGGTGGCGTGCAGCCGCACGTCGGTGAAGGCGAACGGGATGCGCGGGGCCGCGGCCCCGGCGGACGGGACCCCGTCGCCGGCTGTCCCGGCGGGGGCGTCGGCCAGCAGCAGCGGGTGGAGCGCGGCGTCGAGCAGGGCGGGATGGACGCTGTGCGCGGCCTCGCCCCGGCCGGGTTCGGCGGGCAGCCGGACGTCGGCGTACAGGTGGTCGCCCGCGCGCCAGGCGGCGGCGAGGCCCTGGAACCACGGGCCGTAGCCGTAGCCGAGGCGGTCGAGGCGGTGGTAGGCGTCGGCGAGATCCATCGGCTCGCTGCCCGCCGGCGGCCAGCTCCCCTGGGCCGTGGCGGTGGCGGGTTCCTCGGCGGCCGTCAGCGCGCCGGAGGCGTGCCGGGTCCAGGGCCGCTCCGCGGGCTCGTCGTCCGCTTCGCCCTCGGGGGCGGCCGGCCGGGAGTCCACGGTGACGGCGTGCCGGCCCGCCGGGTCGGCGGGGGCGACGGCCACCCGCAGCTGCGTCCACCCGGTGTCGGGCAGGACGAGCGGGGACTCCAGGGTGAGCTCCTCGACGCCGGGGCAGCCGGCGAGCGCGCCCGCCCGGAGCACGAGGTCGAGGAAGGCCGTGCCGGGCAGCACGACGGTGCCGGTGACCGCGTGGTCGGGCAGCCAGGGCTGGGCGTCCGCGGAGAGCCGGCCGGTGACCAGGGTGGTGCCGTCCGGGGTCGTGGTGACGGCGCCGAGCAGCGGGTGGTCGACGGCGTCCAGGCCGAGGTCGGCGGGACGGGTCTGCTCGGGACCGGCGGCCAGCCAGTAGCGGCGGCGCTGGAAGGCGTAGGTGGGCAGGTCGACGTGCCGGCCGCGGTGGCCCCCGGGGAGCAGCGCGTCGGCGGCGGGCTCCGCCCCGTGGACGATCGCCTCGGCGACGGAGGCGAGGAACTGTCCGGGGCCGCCGTGGTCGCGCCGCAGGGTGCCGATGGCCGTGCCGCCGGGGCCGTCGGTGCCGCAGGCGTCCAGGGTCTCCTGGGTGCCGATCTTGAGCACGGGGTGCGGGCTCGCCTCGACGAAGAGCCGGTGGCCGTCCTCGCTCAGGGCGCGCACGGCGGGCTCGAAGCGGACCTCCTGGCGCAGGTTGCGGTACCAGTAGTCGGCGTCGAGCGTCGTGGTGTCGGTCAGCAGCCCGCCGGTGACGGTCGAGTAGAAGGCGGTCCGGGCGGCGCGGGGCGCGAGGTCGGCGAGCGCGGCGAGCAGCGGTTCGCGCAGCGACTCGACGTGCGCCGAGTGCGAGGCGTAGTCCACCGGGATCCGGCGGGCGCGCAGCCCGGCCTGCTCGCAGTGGGCGAGGAGGGCGTCGAGGGCGTCGGCTCCGCCGGAGACGACCGTGGTGGCGGGGCCGTTGCGGGCGGCGATGCCGAGCTCGCCGCCCCAGGGGGCGAGGAGTTCGCCGGTCTCCTCGGCGGACAGCGGCACCGAGACCATGCCGCCGGTGCCGGCCAGGTCGAGCAGGGCGCGGCTGCGCAGCGCGACCACCTTGGCGGCGTCGTCCAGGGTGAGCGCACCGGCGACGTACGCGGCGGCGATCTCGCCCTGCGAGTGGCCGACGACGGCGCCCGGTTCGACGCCGACGGACCGCCACAGCCCGGCCAGCGCGACCATCACGGCGAACAGCACGGGCTGGACGACGTCGACCCGGGAGAGGTCGGGCGCGCCCGGCCGGCCGCGCAGCACGTCGGGCAGCGACCAGTCGGTCCAGCGGGCCAGCGCCGCCGCGCAGGCGTCCAGCTCGGCCGCGAACACCGGTGAGGCGTCGAGGAGTTCGACGGCCATGTCGGCCCACTGGGAGCCCTGGCCGGGGAACACCAGGACGGTCGCGCCGCGGGCGGTGGACTGGGCCCGGACGAGGGTGTCGGCCGGCTCGCCCTGGGCGAGCGCGGTCAGCCCGCTCAGCGCGTCGGCGTGCGTGCGGGCCAGGACGACGGCGGTGTGGTCGAACCTGGTCCGGGCGCGCAGCAGGGCGTGGCCGAGCGCCTGCCGGTCGGCGGGCCCGTCGGCCGCGTCCACCCCGTCGGGCCCGTCGGCTTCCAGGTGCCGGGCCAGTCGGGCGGCCTGGGCGCGCAGCGCGGCCTCGGTGCGGCCGGAGACGGTGAGCGGCACGGGCAGGTCCGGGTGTCCGCCGCCCTCGGCCTCCGGCGCCCGCCCGGCCTCGGCCGGTGCCTGCTCGACGATGACGTGCGCGTTGGTGCCGCTGATGCCGAACGAGGAGACGCCGGCCCGTCGGGGGCGCTCGGAGCCCGCGGGCGCGGGCCACGGGGTCGCGGCCGCCGGCACGGTGATCGCGCCGTCCGCCCAGCGCACCTTCGGCGAGGGCTCGCGCAGGTGCAGGACGCCGGGCACCAGCCCGTGCCGCAGCGCGAGGACGGTCTTGATCAGCCCGGCGACCCCGGCCGCGGCCTGGGTGTGGCCGATGTTGGACTTCACCGAGCCGAGCAGCAGGGGGTGTTCGGGCGCGCGGTCGGCGCCGTAGACGGCGAGCAGCGCGTGCGCCTCGACCGGGTCGCCGAGGGCGGTGCCGGTGCCGTGGGCCTCGACCACGTCGACGTCGCCGGGCGCAAGCCCGGCGGAGCCGAGCGCCTGCCGGATCACCCGCTGCTGGGCCGCCCCGTTGGGGGCGCTGAGGCCGTTGCTGGCGCCGTCCTGGTTGACGGCGGAGCCGACGACCAGCGCGAGCACCGGGTGCCCGTGCCGCCGGGCGTCCGACAGCCGCTCCAGCAGGACGACGCCGACGCCCTCGGCCCACGCCGTGCCGTCGGCGTCGGCGGAGAACGGCTTGCAGCGGCCGTCCGGGGCGAGGCCGCGCTGGCGGGCGAACTCGACGAACATCCCGGGCTCGGCCATCACGGTGGCACCGCCCGCGAGGGCCAGCGTGCACTCGCCGCTGCGCAGGGCCTGGGCGGCCAGGTGCACGGCGACCAGCGAGGAGGAGCAGGCGGTGTCGACGGTGACGGCGGGGCCTTCGAGGCCGAGCTCGTAGGCGATCCGGCCGGAGGCGACGCTCGGGGTGGTGCCGGTGAGCAGGTAGCCGTCCAGGCCGTCGGCGGGCTGGTGCATGCGCGGGCCGTAGTCCTGCGCGGTGGCGCCGACGAACACGCCGACGCGGTCGCCGCGCAGCCCGGCGGGGTCGAGGCCGGCGCGTTCCAGGGTCTCCCAGGACGTCTCCAGCAGCAGCCGCTGCTGGGGGTCCATCGCGAGCGCCTCGCGCGGGCTGATGCCGAAGAACTCGGCGTCGAACTCGCCCGCGCCGTCGAGGAATCCGCCCTCGCGCACATAGGTGCTGCCGAGTCGGTCCGGGGAGGGGTGGTGCAGCCTGCCGAGGTCCCAGCCGCGGTCCCGGGGGAACGGTCCGATGGCGTCCACGCCCTCGGCGGCCAGGCGCCACAGCTGCTCGGGGGTGTGGGCGCCGCCGGGGAAGCGGCAGCCCATGGCGACGACGGCGATCGGGTCGTCGTCCCCGCCGGCCGCCGGGGACGGCTCGGCGCGCCGCTCCCGCGCGGGCAGGGCCAGGGCGCGGGAGCGCAGGTGGCGGGCGAGGTCGGCGGGCGTCGGGTGGTCGTAGCCGGCGCTCGCGGGCAGGTCGAGGCCGGTCGCGGCGGACAGCCGCTGGAGGAGTTCGACGGTGGCGAGCGAGTCGAGTCCCGAATCGCGGTAGGCGAGGTCCGCGCGGACGGCGTCCCTGGTGGCGCGGCCGAGCACGGCGGCCGCGTGCGAGCGGACCAGGTCCAGCACCACGCGCGTCTGGTCGGCCTCCGGCAGCCCGGCGATCCGGCGGGCGAGCGGCGACGCCTGCGCCGCGGGCGCCGTCCCGGGCGCGGACTCCCCGGCGGCGGGCTCCGCGGACACGACGCCCTCGAACGCCACGCCCTCGGCCGCGACGTCCTCGGGGGCGGCGGCGCGCAGCCAGTGCCGGGAGCGCTGGAACGCGTAGCCGGGCAGCTCGACCCGGCGCCGCGCCGGTGCCGCGAAGAGCGCGGTCCAGTCGAGCGCGGCGCCCAGGGTGTGCAGCCGGGCGGCGGTCTCGGCCAGGGCGTCCGCCTCCGGCCGGCCGGCCCGCAGGGTGGCGACGGTGGCGAAGGCCTCGCCGCCCTCGGGCACCGGGCACTCCCGGGCCAGCGCGGAGAGGCTGCCGTCCGGCCCCAGTTCGACCAGGACGGTCGCACCGGCCTCGCGCAGCCGCTCGACGGCGTCCCCGAAGCGCACCGTCCCGCGCACCTGCCGCACCCAGTAGTCGGGCGAGCACAGCTCCTCGGCGGACGCCGGGCGGCCGGTCAGGTTCGACACCACGGGCGTCGTCGGCGGACGGAAGGCCAGCCCCCGCGCGACCTGCGCGAAGGCGTCGAGCATCGGCTCCATCCGCGGGGAGTGGAAGGCGTGGCCGACCCGCAGCCGCCGGGCCTTGTGACCCTGCGCCCGCCACTGCTCGGCGAGGGCGAGCACGGCCTCCTCGTCGCCGGAGACGACGGTGGCCGCCGGGCCGTTCACGGCCGCGATCGCGACCCGGTCCCCGAGGCCGGCGAGCGCCGCCGCGACCTCGTCCTCGCCCAGGCGGACCGCCACCATCGCGCCGCCGACGGGCAGTTGCTGCATCAGCCGGCCCCGGGCGGCCACCAGGGCACAGGCGTCGGGCAGGTCGAGGACGCCGGCCACGTGCGCGGCCGTGAGTTCACCGATCGAGTGACCGAGCAGCAGGTCGGGGACGACGCCCCAGTGCGCCAGCAGCCGGTACAGCCCCACCCCGACGGCGAAGAGGGCGGGCTGGGTGAACTCGGTGCGGTGGACGAGCTCCGCCTCCCGGCTGTCCTCGGGCGCGAACAGCACCTCGCGCAGCGGGCGCGGCAGGTGCGGATCGAGGTGGTGGCAGACCTCGTCGAAGGCGGCGGCGAACGCGGGGAACCGCTCGTACAGTTCGCGTCCCGCGCCGGGGCGCTGGCTGCCCTGGCCGGTGAACAGGAAGGCGGTGCGGCCGGGCCGGACCTCGCCGCTCACCACACCGGGGGCGGCGTCCGCGGTGCGCAGCGCGTCCAGGCCGGCCAGCAGCCCCGCGCGGTCGGCGGCGAGGACGACGGCACGGGCCGCGAGGTGGCTCCGGGTGGTGGCGGCCGACCAGCCGAGCTGCGCCGGCTCGACCTCGGGGTGGCGCAGCAGGTGGTCGTGCAGGCGGTCGGCCTGGGCGCGCACCGCCTCGGGCGTGGTGCCGGAGAGCGGGGCGAGGACCGGGACTCCGGGGTCCGCGACCGGCCCGGTGTCACCGGCGGCGGGCGCCGCCGGGGCCTGTCCGCTCCCGTCGGGCAGCCGTTCCGCCAGCACCACGTGGCAGTTGGTGCCGCCCATGCCGAAGGAGCTCACCCCGGCGACCAGCCGCCGCTCGGGCTGGGGCCAGGCGTCCGTCGCGTCCTGGACGCGCAGACCGAGCTCCGCCAGCGGGATACGGGGGTTGGGGGTCGCGTAGTTGAGGCTGCGCGGCAGCTCGCGGTGCCGGATGGCGAGGACCGTCTTGACCAGCCCGACGATGCCCGCCGCACCCTCCAGGTGACCGAGGTTGGTCTTCACCGAGCCGACCCGCAGCGGCGCGCCGGCCGGGCGGCCGGTGCCGAGCGCGGCGCCGAGGGCCGCCGCCTCCACCGGGTCGCCCACGGGGGTTCCGGTGCCGTGCAGTTCGACGTACTGCACCTCGGCCGGGCGGAATCCGGCCCGGCGGTGGGCCGCGCGGATCACCTGCTCCTGCGCCGCGGCCTCGGGCGAGGTGAGCGCCGCGCCGCCGCCGTCGTGGTTCATCGCGCTGCCCGCCACCACGCAGTGCACGGTGTCGCCGTCGGCGAGCGCGCGGGCCAGCGGCTTGAGCACGACGACCGCGCCGCCCTCGCCGCGCACATAGCCGTTGGCGCGGGCGTCGAAGGTGAAGCACCGGCCGTCCGGGGAGAGGCCGCCCAGCTTGCCCGCCTCGCCCGGGGCGTCGGGCACGAGGTCGAGGTTGACACCGCCGGCCAGGGCGATCTCGGACTCGCCGCGCCGCAGGCTCTCACAGGCCACGTGCACCGCGACCAGCGAGGAGGCCTGGGCCGCGTCGACCGTCAGGCTGGGGCCGCGCAGGCCGAACGCGTAGGAGACCCGGTTGGCGATCATGCTGCGGTGCAGGCCGGTCACCTGGCGCGCACCGGCCGCGATGCCCGCGCGGCGCAGCAGCACGGCGTAGTCGTCCCAGATCGCCCCGGCGAACACGCCCACCGGGCCGCCGCTCAGCCCGTGCGGCGGGATGCCCGCGTGTTCCAGGGCCTCCCAGCACAGTTCGAGCATCAGCCGCTGCTGCGGGTCCATGAGCACCGCCTCGCCCGGACCGATGCCGAAGAACTCCGGGTCGAAGCCGCTGACCTCGTCCAGATAGCCGCCGCGCCGGGGCCGGTCCGGCCCGTCGGCGGCGACCGCGCCGCCTTGGCGTTCCGGCGGCATCACATCGCGGCGGCCGTCAGGGAGTTCGCGAACGGAATCGCCTCCGGCACGCAGGAGTTCCCAGAACCCGTCCGGGGTGTCGGCCCCCGCCACACGGCAGGCGAAACCGACGATCGCGACAGCATCCGAATCGGCCATACCGTTCCATCACGTCCAGTCGATTAGCACGGGCGAGCGCGGGCAGCAGAACTCTGATTCGGGCGATCAATGATCCGCAAGCACCCGGTTTCGGCCAGCCGGACGCCATAAAAGGACATCGAAGTCACCCGAAGCCACTCGGCACTCTCCCGCCCCAGGGCCTGGAACTGCCCAAACGCGATCACCCGGCGAGCACACTGGTTCAGATCCCGCCATCGAGCGTTCCGAATCCGTACGTCCGATTCCGCTCCGAAAACCCCGATGAGATCCGGATCACTATTCGACCGCAATTCACTGGAGTCACACCCGTCACTCGACCGTGCGAACCCGATCCCGACCGGAGGCCCGAATTCCTCACTGCTCGAACATATGATGGATTATCGAAAGCGACGGCTTTCCGACCGTCCGGTGAATTCCGATCCATCGAGGACTGACCATCACCCGGGGAGCCCGGCGCCGCGCATCGCCGCCCAGCTCCTGACCAGCCCCCGCACCCTCCAGCGGCGACTCCGGACGGAGGACACCATGGCGGCGCGTCCGCCGCCGATCGGCCCCTGACCGGGCGCGCCGCCCCGAGCCCCTGCCCGGTCAGTCCGGGGCGGCGTCGGCGTAGCGGTCGGCGGCGAAGGCGCGGATCGCGTCGGGGACGCCCCGGCCCCGGTCCGGCAGGCGGTCCAGACGCACCAACGCGTAGATCTGGTGGCCGTCCACGGTGTGGGAGCGGTCGATGCCGAGTTCGGCGCCCGGTGCCGAGTACACCGCGAGCCACGGGAGCCGATCGGCCCGCCCCGGCACCCCTCCGCAGGTCACGGCGGAGAACTGCTCCCAGCGCAGGAACACCTCGTGCCCGGTCGCCTCACGGACCCCGATGCCGGCCGGGCCCACCCGCAGCCGCAGCGGCCGGCGCCAGTGCAGGACGGTCTGGAACACCAGGTAGGTCTCGACGAGGGTGAGGATCGGCCAGAGCGGGGGGCCGAGGACGACCGTCACGGGAACGGCGACGGCGGTGGCGGCGACCAGCAGCAGGAACGACCGGCGCCAGGCCTTGCGACCCGCGGTGAACAGCCGTTCCGGTCCGCCGCGACGGGGATCCACCACGTCCACCGGGCCGGCCGGGAGGACGCCGGGAGGGGCGCTTTCGAGCCGGGGCCCGGCGTGGCGGCGCAGCGCGTCGGCGAGGTCGGGGATCGGCTGGTCGAGGTCCTCGCAGTTCAGCACGGTGTAGGACCGCCCGCCGGAGCCGGACGTGTCGGGCCTGCGCGGCAGGGCCACCCCGGGCACCAGGGTGAGCACCAGCCGGGGCTTGGGCGGGACCGGCGGGGCGTCGTCCTGGCCGCGGGGCGTGCGGTCGGTGATCGGCGGGTGGAACAGTACGGCCGACTCGACGTGGTGCCAGGGCAGGCGGGCGTCGTGCAGGGTGATCCCGCCGTCGTCGATCCGCAGCCGGAACGGCTTCCCCAGGCGGGCCAGGTCGCGGAGCCCGATCAGACCGGCGGACGCCAGGAGCGCCAGGGCGAGCAGGGGCGCCGTCCCCGGCGGGGAGCCGGTGACTAGCGTCCAGGCGGCCGTGCCGGTCACCACCGCCAGCGAACAGAGGATGCGGAAACGGGCGCGTCGGCGGATCGTCCTCCGAATCGTGAACTCCACGTCCAGGCCTCCCTGTTGGACTGTCGCCGTCCCCCCGATCCTGCCCGTGCGGGGGCGCCGGGCGACCTCGGCTGCCGGGGTGTGGCCCGACCGTGACGCTCCCGGGACACCGCCTGCGGGCGCGGCAGCCGCTGATGCGGTCGACGGTCACGGCCTCGGAAGGCCCCGAGCGCGTCCAGGACGCCCGAACGCAGCACGGTGGTCGAACCGTTCGGGCCGCACATCCGGCTCCTCCCCTCCTTGACGGCGGCCCGGGGGAAGATCGACTCGCCAGGCCCGCCGGTTAGGCTGGGGCGGTGCACGGGAGCGTGCCCGTCGCGGGCCGCTTCCGGGAAAGGGGAAGCACGGTGAGTGTGGAGACCGGTCGCCGGATCGTTCTCATCCGGCATGCGCAGGCCGAGCGGGAGACGCCGGTCGACCAGGAGCGCCGACTGGACGAGCGGGGCCGGGAGGAGGCGTCCCGGGCCGGGCGGTGGCTCGCGGACTGCGGTGTCGTGCCCGACCTCGCGCGGGTCTCCGCCGCCCGGCGCACCGGGGAGACGTGGGAGCGGGTGAGCGCGGAACTGCTGACCCGGCAGCCCGGGGCGGTTCACGAGCAGGGGCTCTACGACGTCAGCGTGGCCGTCCACCGGCGGGAGGCCGGGGTCGGCGCGCTGGTCCCGCTGGTGCGGGAGACCGCCGACGAGGTCCGGACCCTGGCCCTCGTCGGGCACAACCCGAGCCTGCACGAGCTGGTCGGGCTGCTCACGGGGACGACGGGGCGGACGGAAGCGCAGGACGAGGTGCTGCGCCGGGTGACGGAGTCCGGCTTCCCCACGGCGTCCGTGGCCGTGCTGGACTTCGACGGCCCCTGGCGGAGCCTCGGGCACGGCACCGCCCGGCCGGCCGCCTTCTGGACGCCGTAGGCCCGGGTCCCGAGTCCCGCGGACCCGGGCAGGGCCATCGGCCTTTCGGGGACGTCGCCGTCGGAGCCCGACGGCTGATCATCCCGGAGGCCGGCGGCAGTGCCGGCGAGAGCGCCCTCGGCAACGCCGGGCAGCGGCTCCAGCGATTGTCCGCATGGCCGCCCGGCGGGTTCCGCGGGCCCGGGCCCGTCGGGTGCGTGCGCGGACCGGGGGTCAGTCCAACAGCGCGGTCGCCTCGACCTCCACCAGGACGTCCGGCTCGAAGAGGTGCTCGACACCGATGAGCGAAGCCGGTGGCATCGGCAGCGGCAGCCCGACCTCCCCGGCGACGGCCTCCACCCCGGCCATGAACGGTCCGATCAGCCCGGGGTGCCAGTGGGCCACGTAGAACGTCAGCCGGAGCACGTCCGCGAACGAGGCCCCGGCGCCGGCCAGGCCGACAGCGGTGTTCCGCAGCGCCTGGGCGACCTGCCCCGCCAGGTCGCCGGACGCCACCGGCGTCCCGTCGGCCAGGCGGGCGACCTGGCCGCTGACGTGGACGTGCCGGGCGCCGGTGCCGACGGCGACGTGGTGGTACGGGGCGGGCCGCAGCATGCCCTGCGGAGTGAAGTGGCGAACGGTCACGCTGGTGTCCCCTGTTCACGGGCGGCCGGACGACGGGAAGGCGCCGATGGGGCGCCCCTCTTGACGCCCGATCCGGTATCCGGAAGATACTTGGCAGCCCGAAGACACTTCAACGAGACCAGGTTTCGCCGTGGACACCGCCGACCCCGCAGGGCTGCGCATCGACGCCCCGCACCGTGAACTGCTCGACCAGGTGCTGGACAAGTGGTCACTCGCCGTGCTCGACCGACTGTGCGAACACCCCTGCCGCTTCAACGAGTTGCGCCGGGCGATCCCCGCCGTCACACAGAAGTCCCTGACGGCGACCCTGCGCCGGCTGGAACGCAACGGCGTGGTCGAACGCGAGGTCACCGCCACCCGCCCGGTGGCGGTCACCTACCGGATCACCCCGCTCGGCAAGACCCTGCGCCACCCGGTCGACGTCCTGCTGGCCTGGGCCGACGCGCACCTGCCCGCCATCGAGCACGCCCGCCGCGCCTTCGACGACCAGGAGGAGGACGGTCTGCGCCCCCGCGACCACTGAGCACCCCCGCCCCGCGGTGCACGGCCGACCCAGGTAGGCCCGGGTCGGAGGGGACGGCTCATGGATTCTCGTCCGTTGAGGCCGGGGGGTTCGGCCCTCGTGGTGCCGCAGTACTGTCGCCCGCCGCCGGGTCCCAGCATCCGCTCGGTGCGCTCAATGCCAGCCGGTGTACCCGTCCGGGCTCGGGGGCCCGTCGTTGGACAGGAAGCCGATCACGAAGAGGGCCAGCACGATCAGCGCGAGCAGCACGACCCAGAAAGTGCCCCCGGTCCTTGGACGGTACGGCGTCGGCGGAGGGTCCCACCGATCGCGTCGACCCCCGCCCCCGTCCTGGGCGGGCGCACCCTCACCGCCACTCTCGTCATCGGCCACCGCACACCCCTCCTGCCGGATCCATCGGACCTCCCCGCGCCGCCCGCGTCAACCCTCCCCGCAACCGTCGGCCCCCGACAGCCGTACAGGGGCGAACCGGCCCAAGCACCCGGCCGATGGCGGGGCGGCGGCCGGACAAGCGTTCCCATACCGCGGCTGAAGCGTTGTCGAACCCGCCGCGCCTAGTGTCCTGTCCGTGGGGCGACGGCCGCCGCGGACAGTGGGCCGCGACCGAGGAGGCCCGCCGAGCTGCCGGAACCGGGACGGGGCCGGGCCGGGGCCGGGGCCGGGCGGACGAACGACCATGTGGAGGAGACCCCTTGTTCGACACGCGCTCCCGACGGCTCAGTCGTCCTTCCGGGGCGCAGGCCGCACGCCCTGCGCCCGGACAAGCTCCTCAAGCGCCGCAACACGCTCCCGCAACTCCTCCACCTCTTGGTCGAGACGAGGAGAGACCGGGCCGAAACGGGACCTCCTCGGCGCCCCGGGGAGCGGCTCTCCCCCAGGACGGTGGACAAGGCCGATAGCGGCCACCAGCCGTCTGAACGGCGAGATCGGCACAGGAATGGTCATGTCCGGCAAGGTACCCGATCCCGTCCGACCGGACGACGGCAGGCGACCGCTCCCACACTCCACAGCACAACGCGGCCCCCGGCGCAGCGGAATCGGTTGCCGGGGAAGTTCGACGGGTCGGTGCGCGGGCGGGTCAGGCGCTCGGCCGGTCGCGGTGAAGCTCCGCGTCGCGCTCCCGGACGAAGTCCATCGCCTCCTGGGGCGTGCAGCCTGACGCGTCCAAGTACGTCTTGACCGCACGGATGACCCGCCCGCTCATGATCTCCCGGTCCACGCTCTCGCTCAGGTTCTCCATGGACCGACCGTACCGACAGCCACCCGACCGCGCCGGTCCATTTCACCCGGCAACCGGCCGGGAGGCACTGTCACTGGCACCAGGGATGATCGCGTGGTCGGCGCGGCCGCGTCGGCATCACGACTCCGAGGTGGCTCGAATGGATACGTGGCGGGAGCTGTCGGCGCTGGTGGAGGAGCGGTTGAAGTCGGCGTCGCCCGGTGAGCGCCGGGTCTTCGCCGCCGGTGTCGCGGAACGCCTCATGAGCCGCCACGAGGCATTGCCCGAGGACGATCGGGCGCCGTTCACCCTGAGCCTGCGCCCCCTGCTGAACTCCGTGTGGGCGGGCGTTCTCGGCGATTCCACGGCCTACTCGGCGGTGAACCGCGGTGTCGCCGAGTACATGCTCAGCGAGTACTGCCACAACGACGGCCAGGACGGCCCGGACGACGCGGACGAGTCCGCCGCGGCGGCAACCCTGTTCGCCGCGCACACCTACCTGTTCGGCTGCCACGACTTCGCCGTCTGGGCCAGCGGCAGGGCGGTCGAAGCCGTGGAGGAGGACGAGCTCCTGATCGACACGGACGAGGCACTGGCCTCCGAACTGCGGTGCCAGCTGCGGGATCTCGACCTCATCGCGGAGTTCTCCGAGGAACTCCGCTACTCCCTCATGGGATTGCCCGTCGACACGTCGGTCCGGCTCCGTGCGGAGCTGCGGAATCCCCTCTCCGGCCGGTAGCGGGCCGCCCGCCCGCGAAGCGGCCGCATGTCCCTCGCCCCGCCCCCGAACCGCGCAGCGGCGGCTCGTATCGTGTGCGAGCGAAAATGACCTGCTGGTGGGGAGAAGTGTGCGGTCCGAGGAACACGCGGCGTGGGGGCGGGACTTCCCGGACCGGTGCCTCCTGGTGCGGAGTACGACGACCACGAGAGGACGGACCGCGGACTCGGCCCCGGCGGCAGCTACGGCCACGGCACAAACCCGGGCCCGCCCGCCACTTCGGCGGCGGCGCCCCCGGCGCAGGGCGGTCGCCCCCGTCACCGCCGCAGCGCGCGGCCCCGGGCGCGGCAGGTCCCCGCTCGCCGGGGCCGCCGTCCGCCGTCCGCCATCCGCCGTCCGCCGAAGAGCCACCTCCGGCCGACGGCCGCGGTCAGCCGGTGGCCGCCCTGCGGCGGGACCACACCGACAGCCCGATCGCCACAGCCGCGCCGAGGAGCAGGACCGCCACCGCGACCCAGGTGGCGTGGCCGACCGCGTAGGTGAAAGCGGCGGGCGGGTCGCGGACTTCGGTGAGGCGATCCGCGAAGGTCGAGGTCATCAGCGTGCCGAGGATGCTGGTGCCGAGGACGGCACCGATCTGGCGGGCGGCGTTGACCGTACCGCCCGCCTCGCCCTCGCGGCCGTGCGGGACGTGGCTGACGGCGAGCGCGGTGGACGGGGCGTTGGCGAGGCCGCAGCCGAGGCCGAACAGGACGAAGGCGGCCGCGTATCCGGTGAACGCGGTGTCCGGTTCGATCCGGGCGAACAGTGCGGCCCCGGCCGCGGCCAGCAGGAGGCCCGTCGTGATCAGGACCCGCGGGCCCAGCCGGCGCACGAATATCCCCGCCAGGACCGAGGCCGCGATGAACGCCCCGAACTCCGCGAGGAGTTGGACGCCCACCTGGAGGGCGGTCAGCCCCCGTACCCGCTCCAGCCACATCACCTGGAGGAGGGACAGGCCGACGAAGCCGAACAGGACGGCCGCGGCCAGCAGGAGGGAGGCGCTGTAGGAGGGGTCGCGCATCAGCCGCAGGTCGACCATGGGCGCGGTGCGGCGCAGTTCGACGGCGGTGAAGGCGGCCAGCAGGAGGACCGCCGCCACGGCGGCGGCCACGGCCCGCGCGGAGCCGTAGCCGTGGTGGCCGCCGTCGATCAGCCAGAAGACCAGCAGCGCGAGTCCGGCGATGGCGGTGAGCTGCCCGGCCCAGTCCACGCGCCGCGCGGCCGGGTTGCGGGACTCGGCGACCCGGCCCAGCGCGACCGCCGCCGCGAGGCCGGCCATGACGATGTTGAGCCAGAACGCCGCGTGCCAGGTCGACCAGCGGAGCGCGAGGCCCGCGACGAGGGGGCCGACGGCCAGGCCCAGTCCGGAGGTGGCCGCCCATGCGGCGATCGCCCCGGCGCGGCGGCGCGGATCGCGGACGGCGTGGGTGATCAGCGCGAGCGAGCTGGGGGTGATCAGCGCACCGCCCAGGCCGGCGACCGCCTGGCCGGCGAGGACGGTGGCCAGGTCGTCGGCGCGGGTCAGGACCAGGGCGCCGGCGGCCATCATCGCGGTCCCGGCGAGGAAGACGCGCCGACGTCCCCACCGGTCGGCCAGCGCTCCCGCACCGAGCACGCAGGAGGCCACGACCAGGGTGTACATGCTCGGCACCCACACCATGTCGGCGGGGTTCACGCCGAGGTCGGCCTGGACGGAACCGAGCGTGCCGATGGTCTCCGTGGTCTGGAGGAACACCGTGAACAGCCCCAGGCAGGCGGCGACGAGGACCGGCCCGGGGCCGCTGTCGCGGACGCCGCCACGCTCCTCCGCCGCCACCCCGTCGGCGGCACGCGTGCGGGCGGATGGTGAAGCCCTCATTCCGGACTCCTCATTCGATCAGGCCCGCAGAACACCCGGGCCAGTTGGTTGGAAAGTAGGACTGACTCACTATAGGTGTGCAGGTTTGAAAATCAAACCATCAATCCACCGGGCCCACGCCCCGTTGCGCCCCCTGCACCACGGCGGCCGGACGCGCCCTCGGCGGTCCGGCGTTCGTCGCAGATCCGCTCAACGAGCCACAGCCGTACCGCGGTCGGGGATACTGGGCGGCCGGGAAGGCATTGGGGAGGGGGCCGGGACATGCCGGATCGTCAACACCTGGTGATGGTCGTGCCGGGCATCGGGGGCAGTCTGCTCGCGAGGAAGGGGGCGCCGGAGCGTCCGATCTGGTCGGCGGCCGTGCGCGACCTCACACTGCTGCACCGGCCGCAGGCGCTCAGCGTGGACGTGAACCCCCGGCTGGTGCCGGTGGGGCTGGTCCCGACGCGCAAGGCGGTGCCGTTCTGGACGCCGGTGCACGGCTACGACGGACTGCTGACGCGCCTGGGCGCGCTGCCGGGGGCGGTGCTGGACGACGGCACGCCGGGCGGGCGCACCACCGCGGCGACCGTCGTCGGTTTCGGCTACGACTTCCGCCTGGGCGTGCGCGACGCCGCCGAGCGGTTCGGGGACGCCGTCGACGAACGGCTCGCCGCGCTCTGGCCCGATCGCGGGACGCACGAGAAGCGATTGATCATCGTGGCGCATTCGCTCGGCGGGCTCGTCGCCCGCTACTGGCTGGCGCAGTCGAAGACGAACTGGAGCCGCTGCCGGGCCCTGCTGACCCTCGGGACCCCGCACGCGGGTGCCCCGAAGGCGCTGGACGTGCTCGTCAACGGGCTTCCGCTGCTGGGCGGCCACGTCCTGCGCAAGCGGCTGGGCCCGGTGCTCGGCACCTGGACGTCGATGGCCGACCTGCTGCCCGCCTACGCCGCCGTCCGGGCCGTGGGCCCCGCCGTCCGGGCCGCCGGCCCCGCGCGCGCCGGACAGGACGGCGGCCCGGCGTGGCTGTGGCCCGACGAGCTGCCCGTCCCCGGCCTCGCCGAACCCGCCGCGCGCGCACGCCGACTCCACCGGGGCATCGCCGACGGCTGGCGCGGCATCCCCCGGGACGGCCCGCAGGTCCTCGCCCGGATCGGCTACGGGCACCGCACCGTGCGCTCCGCCTCCTGGGACGGCACCCGCCTGCGGGCGTCCCGCGACGCCCCGGACAACGTCGACTTCGGCGCCTGGCGCGAAGACCTCGGCGACGGCACCGTCCCCGCCTTCAGCGGGCAGCCGTCCGAGCACCGCGGCCAGTACGAGAGCGGCCTGTTGGTCGCCGAGCGGCACGGCACCATCGCCGGCCTCGCCGAGACCGCCGACTGGATCCAGGGGCTGGAGGAGCGGCCCCGGGAGCTGCCGATCCGCGGCGAGGAGCGGCCCGTCGTGCTCGGCCTCGACCTCGACGACCTCCAGCTCACCGGGGCGGCGGTCGCGCTGAGCGCCTCCGTCGGCGGAACGGACGCCGATCTTCGCGACGTCCCGGTCTGGGCGACCGTCACCCCGGCGGCCGAGCCCGGCACCCTCCTGCAGGAGGCGCCGCTGGACCTCGACAGCGCCGGCCGCGCCTTCACCGGGGAACTGGACGCCCTCCCGCCGGGGCTGTACGACGTCCGGGTCACCGCCGAGGGCGTCCCGGGCGGCGGGGACCTCGCCAGCCTCGCCACCGTCGAGGTCCTCGACGATGCCGACCTCGACTGACGGCCCGGCGGGGCCGTCCGGGCCGTCCGGACCGCCCGGCTCCACGGTGCACTGGCCCGCCTGGTCGCTGGAGGGCGACCCGGCGGCCCTGGCCCGGTACGTGCTGCCCGACGCCGTCGCCCGGCACCTGCGGCTGCCCGCCGGATCGGACGAGTCGGCCGTCACCCGGCTGCGCACGGTCTGGGCGGAACTCTCCGGCGCCGGCATCCGCTACGCCCACGAGCCGCCCGGCTCCGGCACCGCCGGCCAGCCGATCCGGCCGCCGGCCGAGGTCCTGGTCGCCCCCGGCAACGGCACCTGCCTCGACCTGGCCCTCGTCCTGGCCGCGGCCTGCGGCCACGCCGGACTCCCGGCCGCGGTCGTCATCGTCGAACGCGGGCACCTCGCGCCGCTCCGCCACGCCCTCGTGGTCGTCGCCCTGGCCGGGGCATGGCCGCCCGACTGGACCGGCGCCGACCCGCTGACGAGCGCGCCCCCGGACCTGGACGGCCGCCTCCGGCCGCAACTGAACCGCCCCCGCCCGCTCGCCGCCCTCGACCCGGTCGGCCTGGCCCGGTCCCTGGGCACCGCCCGCACCGCCAACACCGCGCTGACCGTCGACGAGGCCACCGCGTCCGGCCACCGCTACCTCACCTCGGACACCTGGTCCTGGCGGCTCGGGCTACGGGTCGCCGGGCCGGGCGCACCCGTGTCCGAAGGGGAGCGCTACCGGCCGGCCGCCCTGCCCGCCGTCCTGCCCCTCGGCGAGATCCACCGCGAACGGGAAGCGGACGCGGCGCACCCGGACCGCCCGGACGCCTCCGCCCCTGCCTCCGCCCCCGGCGACCCGGACACCGACGGCCCCGCACTGCGCCTGCTGCGCCCCGAGTACCGGCTGACGCCCTTCCAGCCGCGCGACGAGCTGCCCGTCCTCACCGACCTGTGCGAACGCATCGCCCGGGGCGGCAGCACCGGGCTGGTGGTCGTGCACGGCGACGGCGGCTGCGGGAAGACCCGGCTCGCCCTGGAGGTCGCCGCCTGGCTGCGGCAGCGCGGCTGGTACGCGGGGCCCCTGCGCGAGGGCCTGCACCGGGCCGACCCCACCGCCCTCCCCTGGCTCGCCACCGTCACCTCGCCGCTGTGCGTGGTCGTCGACTACGCCGACGCCAGGGTCGAGGAGGTGACGGCACTGCTCAGCGTTCTGCGCGGACGGCAGGGACGGCCCGCCGCCGTCCTGCTCACCTCCCGCTCCGCGTACCAGGAGACCCCGATGGGAACGGAGGAGGCGGACTGGCTGCGCGACGTCCTCGACCGACTGATCACCGACGGCCATCCGCACCTGGTGGAAGGCTTCGCCCTCCCGCTGCGACACCCCCGCGGCGACGACGTCTTCGACGCCACCCTGGAGGCGCTGACCGGCACCGCGCCCCCCGATGCCCCCGACGCCCGCGACATCCGCGGGGGCCCGGCGCCCCGGCCGGAGACCGGCTCGGCCCACTGGTCCACCCTCGACCTCGTCCTGCTCGCCCAGCTGGTCGCGCTCGGCCGCACCGACCTGCCCGCCGATCCCGACCGCCTCTACCGCGAGACCCTCCGGCACGAGCAGCGCTACTGGGCCGCCGTCCACCGCCGCCTCTCCGGGACGACGCCCCGACGCGGTCTGCTGCAGTCCGCGGCGGCCTGTCTGACCCTGCTCGCACCCCCGCCGCAGGCCGCCGCGGCGGCCCTCGCGGCCGTCCCCGAACTGGCCCCGGCGGAAGCCGCGGGCCGGCGCCGGCTGATCGCCGACACCTTCACCGCATGCCTGCGCCCGGCCCCCGGGGAGGGGCTCGCCGTCCGCCCCGACCGGGTCGGCGACCACCTGATGGTGACGGTGCTCCACCGCGACCTGGCCGCCGCCGCCACCGCCGCGGACTCGCTGCTGGAACGCGCCCTGGACCACGCCGGCCCGAGCGGAACCCCCGCGGCCCTCGGCCGGCTCAACCGAGCCGGCCAGAACGGCCCGCTGCGCAGCGCCGGCCTCATCGAGACGGCGGTCGTCGCGGAGCCGGGGCGGTGGCGGGCGGTCCTCGACCTGGCCGCGAGCGAGCGCGGACCGGCCGCCGCGGCCCTGGAGAACCTGGTCGAGCAGCCCGACGGCCCCCTGCCGCTGGCGGAGCTGACCGACGCCCTTCCCCCGATCAGGCTGGGCCTGGTCACCCTGGCCCGGAAGGCGGCGGCCCGCCGCCTCACCGAGGCCGGAAGCGCCGACACCGCCCCGGCCGACCGCGCCCGCCTGCTGGCCGAGCTCAGCCAGCGGCGCGCCGACGAGGGCGACCTGACCGGCTCGCTGGCCGCCATGACGGAGGCCGTCGCCCTCCTGCGCGCGCTGGTGCGGGCCGAACCGGCGGCGCACCTGTCCGACCTCGCCCAGGCCCTCAACGACCAGGCGGTCCGGCGGGCGCAGACCGGCGACCGCGAGGGCGCCGTGGCGGCGGCCACCGAAGCCGTCGCCTGCTTCCACGACGCCACGGCCCCGCTCCTCGATCCCCGCACCCGCTCGTACGCCGGTGCGCTCAACAACCTCGCCGCCTGGCTCTCCGAGGTCGGGCGGGACGCGGAGGCGGCGGACACCATCGCCGAATCCGTCGCCCTGCGGCGCCGGATGTTCGCCGCCGACGCGGACGAGTACCGTCCGGACCTCGCCCAGGCGCTCGGCAACCTCGCCATCGCCCAGGCCGACACCGGCCGCCTCCCGCAGGCCCTGGACGCGGCGCAGGAGTCCGCCGAGCACTACCGGCTGCTCGCCGCGCGGGAGCCCGCGGCCTTCGCCCCGGACTGGGCCGACGCCCTCGGCAACCTCGGTGTCGTCCGGGCCGCCCTCGACGATCCCGCGGGCGCGCTCGCGGCCGGCGAGGACGCGGTCGCCGTGCGCCGGCAGTTCACCGCCGAGAACCTGCCGGGTCTCGGCGCAGGGCTGGCCGGGGCCCTGCAGAACCTCTCGAACCGGCGCCGGCGCACGGGCGACGACCGGGGCGCGGTGGACGCGGCCGAGGAGGCCCTGCGGATCCTGCGGTCGCTGGCCGTCGCGGAGCCGACCGCCCACGCCGCGGACCTGGCGGGCGTCCTGCTCACCCTCGCCCACGCCCGCAGCACGGCGGGCGACGCCTCGGCCTCACTGGCCGCCGCCACCGAAGCGGCCCGGCGCTACGCGGATCTGGCGGCCGACCTGCCGGACCGGTTCGCCCGGGACCACGCCGCCGCCCTGATCGCCGTCGCCACCGCCGCAGCCGAGGAGGGCGACCTCCGCTCGGCGGCGCGCGCCGCGGCCGAGGCCGTCGACCTCCTGACCCCCCGGGCCGAAGCCGCACCGCAGCGGTACGGCGGCGACCTGGCCGACGCCCACCTGGTCCTGTCCCAGGTCCGCTCCGCGGCGCACGACCCCGACGGCGCGGCGCGCGCCGTACACCGGGCGGTGCGGCTGCTGCGGGCCGCCGCCGGGGCCGGGCGGCCGGGCGCGCAGGAGGACCTCGCCCTGGCCCTGCGCCGGCTGGCCACCGTCCGGGCCGAGCAGGACGACCTCGCCGCGGCCCTGGCGGCGGCCCACGAGAGCTGCGAGCTCCACCGGGCCCTCGCGGCGACCGACCCCGCCGTCCACCGCGAGAGCCTCGCCGACGGCCTCGCCGTCCTCGCCCTCCTCCGGGACCGGGCGGGCGACCGCACCGGTGCGATCGACCTGCGGACAGAGGCGGTGCGACTGCTGCGACAGGCCCCGGTCACCGAGCCGGCCGTACGGTCCCGGCTGGCGGCAGCGCTCCACGAGCTGGCCCGGGAGCAGCTGGAGCGCGGGAACACCGACGCGGCCGCCGGGCCGCTCGCCGAAGCGCTGCAGCTGTGGGAGGAGGAGGCGGCCCACCAGCCGGACCGCCGTGCCGACCTCGGGACCGCGCTCACCACCCTGGCCCGCCTGCGCCTGGCCCTGGACGATGCGCGGGGCGCGCAGGAGGCCGCCGCCCGGGCCGTCGCCGCGCACCGGCCGCCGGCGGGGCAGGCCGGGAGGGTGGACCTGTTCGGACTCACCGACGCCTTCGGCGTCCTCGCCGACTGCGAGGCCCGCACCGGCGCGTGGACCGAGGCCGGCGCGAGCGCCGCCGAGGCCGTCCACCTGCTGCGCCAGGCGCTCGCCGCCGGACACCCGGCGGCGGCCGCCCACCTCGCCGAGGCCCTGAACACCGCCGCGTCGGTCCACGCCGCCCTGGGAGACCCGGCATCCGCCCGCGCCGCGATCGGGGAGGCCCTCACCCTGGTCCGCGGCCGCGCCGCCCACGGCGATCCCGAACGGCTCGCGGCCCTCGCCCGCTACCTGCACCAGGCGGGCCGGTGGAGTCTGGCGGCCGATGACCGGCGCGCGACCGCCCGGCACACGGCCGCCTCGGTCCGGCTCCACCGCCGACTGGCCGCCGTCGATCCGCTGCGCGCCCTGCCCGGTCTCACCCGCTCGACCGCCGCGCTCACCGACGCCACCGCCCGCCGCGTCCGGCTGCCCGGCCCGCGGCCGGTGCACCGTCTGACGGCCCGCCTGGCGGACGGCGTCGCCGCCCTGAGCTGGGCACGCAGCGCGCGGGCCGTGCGGCCGCCCGCGGCCCGCGCGTACGTCCTCGCCGCGAGCGCCCGCTGGTACGCCGAGCACGGGTCACCCCGGGCCGCCACCGCGCTGCGCGCCGCCGCCGGGTCTCTACGCGGCGACGACGGCGACGCCGCGACGGCCGCCTGTGTCCGCCGCGAGGTCCGGGCCGTCGCCCTCGCCCTGCGGCCACCGCCCGAGGGGCTGCCCGACTGGGCGCTCGCACCCGTCCGCGCGGCGGACGACGCCCTGATCGACGCCCTGCTGGCCGCGGAGGACTGGCCGCAGACCCGAACCGCCCTGCTCGCCGACCCCGCCACCGCCCAGGGCGACACCTGGGCCGCGAGCCTGCGCGTCCGGGCGGCCCTCGATCCCGGCCGCACCCGCCACGACGCGGTCGCCGCCCTCCTCTCCCGGATCCGCGACGACGGGCTGCCCGACACCCTCGCCGCCCTCGACGAGGAGCACGAGCGCACTGTCCTGCTCGACACCTGGCTGGCCGCGCCCACCTGGGACGCCTCGTTCGCCCACCTCGCCCGCCACAGCGACCGGTTGACCGCACCGGCGACCCGCGACGCACTCGCCCGCCGCACCGGTGACCCCGCCGCCCGCCGCCACCTCGCGGTCCTGCGCCTCCTGGCGGCCGGCCACCCCCCGGACCGGGTACGGCGGCTGACGTCCGGCCGGGCCCACGCCGCGACCACGGCACTTTCCGCCGTCGAGGACGGCGACACCGACACCGTGCGCAACCTCGCGGACCTGCACCCCGCGCTCCTGGAGGCCCCTGACACCGGCCCGCTGCTGCGGCTCGTCCTGGACACCAAGGCCGGCCGGTCCACCGAGGCGCTCGCCCTCGCCCGCCGCCTCGCCGCGGACACGCCCGCGCTCCGGCACCGCGCCGCCCTCGTCCGCCTGCGCCGGTACGCCGCCGCCGACCCGCGACGGCTCGAACGGCACACCGCTCTCGGCGAGGTCCTGACCGTCCTTGAGGAGCCGACCGGAAGACCGTCCCCGGGATCCGCGCGGCCCGCGGCCCCCTGAGCCCCCCGAGCCGGGTCGGCGGGGCGGCTCTGCGTCAGCCCGCCGGTCACAGACGTGCGGCCGGTGCGCCCTCACGGCCTTGCCCAGCGGGGCGTCCTTCACCTTCGAGATCGCCTGAGGAGGGGAGCCGGTCCTGAACGTCGCCGGCCTGCCGGGCGCCCATGACTGCCCGGCCCCGACTCCTCGGACGGCACCCTGGCGAGGTCCCGGGGGCTACTCCCCCGCGGCCCGGACCAGGAGCCGGAGCTCCCCGCGATCCGTGGGCAGGCCCGCTGTGCGCAGCCAGGCGTCCCGGTTGGCGATCGGGCCCCAGCACGAGTCCTTCTCCACCAGGGCCGCCAGGAAGGCGCTCTGTGCGCGGGTCAGGGCGGCCCCCTCCGGGTGGGGCTCGGGGAAGGCGAAGGCGAGCAGCGGTCCCCAGTCCAGGTCGACGGTGTGCTGGCCGCACAGGAGCACCGCGAACGGATCCGGGTCCGCCGTGGCGAGGATTTCGTGTGAGGACATGACCGCATCCTCCACCCCACCTCGGACAATCCCTCCGGTACGAGGACGGCATGACGCGGCTTCCTGGCCCGGCCCGGACCGCGTGGTTGCCGGGTCGTCCGGTGCGGGCGCGACGTGCCGTCACGCCGGCGCAGCGGCGTGACGGCCACTCGATGGCTTCCTCGGCCGGCAGGGCGTCCATGGTCACCGAGCGGTCCCGGTCAGGGGAGGAGGAACTTCAGTCGGTCGTCGGCCATGCCCGGAGCGATCTCGATGATCTCCGCGCGGACGACGTCCTGGGCGACGAACGGATCGGCCTTCACGCGCTCCTCCAGTGCTTCCTTCGAGCCGCCGTGGGCGAGGACCGCGCCGCCGAGGCCCGGCTCGATGCTGCCGACCAGCAGGAACACGCCCTCGTTCAGACCCTGCTCGATCCACTGCTGATGGCCGTCCATGTACTGGTCGGCGGCGGCCTTGTTGGCGGAGAAGCGCAACAGCACGACGAACATCGGGTTCCTCTCGGGTCGTGGCGCAGGTGCCCGCCAGGGCGGCGACGCCCTGGCAGCACCGGGCCGGATTGGGACGACCGTCCTATTCGAATCCTAGGACACCCGTCCTATGCCGTGTCAACGAGGGGCGGCGAACCGGGTCGAGGCTCTTCCGGCCGTTGTGGCAGGCTTCCAGCAGCTGAGAGGGGTGATGGTGATGTCGAGCGACGCGGTGCCGACGGCCACGGATGCGGAGTGGGACCCGGACGAGCACGTGCGGTTCGCCCGCTACCGGAGGGCGTTCGACGAGGTGGCCCCGGCGGAGGCGGCGGCCCTTGTCGCCCGGGTGCTCACCGATCCCGACCGGGGGATGGCGAACAGTGCCGTCTGCGAGTACCTCGGCAGGCGGGCCGCCGAACTGCTCGCGGACCCCGGCTATCCCGCCTGGTGCCGGGAGATGACGGGCGCCGTCGCGGCGGACGACTTCTCCGCACGGCGCCTCACCGAGTGGACCCTGCTGCGGGCGATGACCCTGGACGAGCCGTGGGACACCGAGAGCCTGCTCGCGGCCTCCAACTGGCTCCAGCTCCACAGCGCCGAGGAGTCCTCGGCCCCGGCCGTTCTGGACGTCCTGGCCGAGGGCGGCCGCACCCGCCGCATCCGCAACACCGCCAAGTCCCGGCTGTCCGCCCTTCAGCGATCCGTGCGGTCCATGCGGGCCGGATCGGGACACTGAGCGGTCGGACAGCGGGCGAGGGGCAGCGGCGGCCGGTCAGGAGGTGGACCGTGCGGGGTCGCGGCGGCCCAGCACGTCCGCGGCGGGCCACTGCTCGCGCAGGATCCGGGCGAGGAACGGGTGTTCGGAGCCCAGCACCTCGCTGGGGGTGATCCTGCCGTTCGCCCCGATCCGCTGCCCGCCGAGCCGGACGGGGGCCTCGATCAGTTCCCCGCCCCACGGCGCGACGGCGTTGCAGAGCCGGCCCTCGAAGCGGTGGCCGTCCAAGGTGCGGTCGTGGACCCGGCGGACGTAGTCGTCGATCACCTCGGCCGGGAGCCGCACCCAGACCATGTGGACGACGGTACGGCCGCGTCGCGCGGGGACGTGACCACCACGGCGCAGTCCACGAAGCAGGGCACGTCGGGCTGCTCGCCGACGTCCGGAACGGCGATCAGGTCGTAGTGCCGCTCGTCCCCGTGCCCGGCCGGGCCGACGCCGACGGCCCAGCCCTGCGGGCTCAGCAGCGAGTTGCCCTTGAGTTCAGCGCCCTCCGTGCAGCCGGGGTGGATCTCCTCCAGGGCGTCGCGCACCAGGGCCAGGAAGGCGAGGTCCGGGAGCCGGCCCTCGGAGGGCCCGGTGGCATGCGGGTCACGGTGCGTCCAGGACATACGGGTGATCATACGGACGCCGCGCCGGGCCCTCGACCGGCGCGTCCGCGCACGCCGTGGGCGGCGGCACCGCGGCGCGGCGTTCCCGTGCGGCGCGGTCGGTGTCCGCGCCGAGGACGGGGCCCGGCCGATCGCGACCGGGCCCCCGGGTCCTGACCGCCCGTCGGTGCGCCGGGCGAGCGCCGGGTTCAGCTCACACAGGTGATGATGACCTGCCAGTAGCCGGGCGCGATCACCTCGTTCTCCTGGCTGCACTGGTCGTTGGTGTACCCCGCGGCGTGGGCGGCGGCCCAGGCCCGGGGAGCGGCGATGCCGGGGTTGGGGCCGTAGGCCTTGAAGTACCTGATCGTGGCGGCCGACGCGCTGGTGGCGGTTCCGGCGAGGCCGAGCAGGGCCGCGGTCGTGAGGGTCACGGCGGCGAGGCGGCGAGGGAGCGAACCCATGGCTGTTCTCCACTTTCTCTGGTGGATCGCGAGGGATTCCGGCATGTGCAGGGTCACTGCAAGCAGGGACTGTAGCAACTGATGTGACTGGACGACAGATGCATGACAGGTGACGTCGATCAGGGTTGCCGGGTGTGCCTGATCCCCCGTCCGCGCGGGAACACTCCCGGTGGCCGGTACGGTCCGGGCCCGGTCCGGGCGTTCTCCGCCACGGGTGGACGCGGGGATGGGACACTTCCGGCCACGGGGGTTGCGTCCGTGGAACGCTGACGAGGGGGCGGAGTCGGTGAGGTTCGCGGCACCGATGAACCCGGAGGCCGCGGGCAGGCCCGCGCGTACGGGTGGCGGGCTCGGCGCCGGCCCGGACAAGGTCCTGCGATGACGCCGCCCGCGTGGCCCTGGCGGAGGAGGCCCGCCGCGCGGGACGGACGCGACGGCGGCCCTCTGGACGACTCCGGCGACCACGGCGGCGACGGTGTCGGGTCCGGCCTGCACGGCACCGCGGACGCCGAGGAGGCCGTGCGCGGATTCCTCGGCCGGTGAACCCCGGTCGGGTGGCGCGGCCGGTGGGCGGCGGGGTGTCAGGGGCCTGAGGTGAAGGCCGCGTCGACGGTCAGCAGTGTGAGGGCGCCGGCCTCGGCCGCGGGGCGGAGGTCGAAGACGTCGGTGAACGGTCCGGTCACCAGCAGCAGGGCGCCGTGCGCGCGCAGCGCGCGCCACCACTCGCGGCCGGCCGTGACCCGGGCGTCGAACCAGGGCTGACCGGCCGGGCGGCGCACCGTCAGGCGCGGCGGGGCCGCGGCCGCGGACCAGCCGGGCGCGGGGCCGTCCTCCAGCCCGCCCGCCTGCCGCGACCAGCCCTCCCCCGCGACCGCCGGGCCGGCCGCCCAGGCCGGCACCACCAGGGCCGGACGCCGGTCGGGCAGCAGCTCCGGCCACGCCCTGCCGGCAAGCCCCGCACCGGCGATGATCTCCATGACCCGTCCCCCGCTCCCTGCCCCTTCCCCGGCACACCCCCGCCCCGGGCACGGCCCATCATCCCGCATTCCCGTGGGCCCCACTGACACGTCCGGCCCGCACGGCCGCGCGGGTCGGTACTCGCCGTCGTCATCGTGCGCGCCGTCGCGATCGACGGCGGCGTACGACGTTCCCTTGCGCGGCCCGACGCCGCCGACGGGTTCCGCCGACGCGCCACGGACGCCGCCGTCGCGGAATGGGCGGCGCGCCGGCCGGAGGGCGGTGCACGGTGAACCCGTCGGCGGCGGCCGGGCGGCGGCGGGCCGTGCTCCCGGCGTGACGCCGCCCTGCACGGGGCGGTCAGGCTCCGGAGGACTCGCGGACCGTCAGGTCCGGCAGGAGGTCCAGGTGGTGGACGGGCAGGGCGGGTCCGGTGGCGGCCAGCCGGCGGACCAGGAGGTCCACGGCGGCGGCGCCGACGGCGCGTTTGGGCGGGGCCACGGCGGTCAGCGGCGGGGCGCCGAGGGCGGCGAACACGTCGTCGTAGGTGACCAGCGCGAGGTCCTCGGGGATCCGTACGCCGCGGGCGCGCAGCAGTGGCAGCAGTTGCAGGGCGTCCTGGTCGTTGTGCACCAGGGCGGCGCCGACGCCGTCGGCGACCGCCTCGGCGAGTTGGGCGGCGACGGCGTCGACGCCGGCGGCCGGGGTGCGGACGTCGATGACGGGTTCGGCGGGCAGGTCGAGGGTGCGGCAGGCCTCGGTGTAGCCCAGGCGGACCTGGTGGGCCGTCCAGGTGTCGGTGCGGGCCGCCAGGGCCACCCGGCGGTGGCCGAGGCCGGTGAGGTGGCGCAGGGCGAGCAGGACGCCGTGGCGGTGGTCGGAGCCGACCGCGTCCAGGGCTTCGGCGGGGCTGCCGGGGACCGGTCGGCGCTCCAGCAGGACGGCGGGGACGGGGAGTTCGGCCGTCCAGGCGTGGTCCTCGGGGCGGTCGGCGGCGGTCCAGTTCGGGGCGAGCAGCAGGCCCTGGACGCCGGAGGCGAGGAGCTGGTCGACCTGCACGCGGTCGGCGCTGGCCTCGTAGGAGGAGATGCCGAGGACCAGGTGGACGCCGGCCTCGGCGGCGGCGGTGCGCGCGCCGGCGATCACCTCGTCGAAGTACTGCACCACGGCGGGGACGAGCAGGCCCAGGGTGGGGGCCTCGGCGGGGCGCGGCGGCACGGGGGCGGGGGCGTCCGCGGGGCCGCCGAAGGAGACGGAGCCGTGGGTGCGGCGGAGCAGGCCGGCGTCGGCGAGGGTCGCGACGTCCCGGCGGACGGTGACGGCGGGCAGGCCGAGCCGCTCGGCGAGGTCCACCACCCGGACGGTGCCCAGGCCGCGCACCGTGTCGAGGATGCGGGCGCGGCGATCGTCCGCCGGGATCGGCATGGCACTCCCTGTCGGTGGGCCGGTCTGTCGGTGGCCGGTCTGTTCGGTGAGCAGGTCTGTCGAAGTGGACAGGAACCTACCACCCGGTCACCGGGCGGACTTACGGCCGGTGCGGGATCCCCGCGGGCACGGGCCGGAGGCCGGCGCGCGCCCGCGGGGCGGGAGGGGTCAGGAGCCGTACCGCTCCTCGGGGACGACGGGGCCGAGGTCGGGGCCCTCGACCAGTTCGACGCGGTCGCCCGGGCGGTGGAGTTCGAGGACCAGCAGCTCGTTGGCACCGGCCCGCCAGAGCGGCGCGGGGGCGTAGAGGGTGCGCTGCGGGCCGCGGTCCCAGTAGCGGCCGAGCGCGAAGCCGTTCAGCCAGACCATGCCCTTGGTGAAGCCGGGCAGGGCGAGGAAGCCGTCGGCGGGGGTGTCGACGGTCAGTTCGGCTCGGTGGAAGGCGGGCCCGTCGGCGGTGGAGGGCGCGCCGAGGGCGAGGGCCGTCGGGTCGTCGAGGGGCAGCGGGCGCACCTCCCAGCCGAACTGGTACTGCCGGTCGACCCGGACGCCGCCGGTGATGCCCTTGGGATCGTGCAGCAGCGGGCCGTAGTTGATCCGGCCGAGGTTCTCGACGAGCAGGTCGAGGACGGCGCCGCCCTCGGGCACCCGCAGCGGCAGGGCCTGCTCGGGGCGGTTGCGGTCGAGGACGCCGAGGGGTTCGCCGTCGAGGAAGACCTGGGCGCGGTCGGCGAGGCCGTCCACGCGCAGTTCGCCGTGGGCGAGCGGGCCGCGCAGGCGGGTGCGGTAGTGGATGAGGCCGAGGTTCTGGCCGAGCTGCTCCATCGGGCGGGGCTCGGGGAGGTGGTGCGCGGTGGAGAGCTCGCCGAGGGCGCCGTCGGCGCCGAGCAGCGGGCGGCTCGCGGTGACGGGGGCGCTGCGGGGGGCGAGGCGGGCGGGCAGCGGCGGCAGCGGGTGGGGGTTGGGGCCGAGGTGGCGTTCGATCACCTCGCGGAAGAGGTGGAACTTCTCGGTGAGTTCGCCGGCCTCGCCGACCGGGGCGTCGTAGTCGTAGCTGGTGACGTCCGGCTGGTACGCGGTGCCGTCGTGGTTGGCGCCGTTCCACCAACCGAAGTTGGTGCCGCCGTGGCCCATGTACATGTTGACCGAGGCGCCGGCGGCGAGCTGGGCGTCGAGGACCTCGGCGGCGTCCTCGGCGTCGCGCACGTGGTGCGGCGTGCCCCAGTGGTCGAACCAGCCGCACCAGTACTCCATGGTGACCAGCGGGCCGACCGGCTGGTGGCGGCGCAGGCAGGCGAGGGACTCCTCGGGGCGGGAGCCGAAGGTGCCGGTGGTGAGGAGTCCGGGCACCCGGCCGCCGAGCTGGAAGCCGTCCTCGGCGCCGTCGGCGGTGAACAGCAGGACGTCGACGCCGCGGGCGACCAGGGCGTCCCGCAGGTGTTCGAGGTAGGCGGTGTCGTTGCCGTAGCTGCCGTACTCGTTCTCCACGGCGACGGCGACCACCGGGCCGCCGTGCGAGGAGAGCAGCGGGAGCAGCACGGGCACCAGGTGGTCGAACCAGGCGTCCACGGCGGCGAGGAAGGGCGGGTCGAGGCGGCGCAGCCGCATCGCGGGGTCGGCGAGCAGCCAGCCGGGCAGGCCGCCGAACTCCCATTCCGCGCAGATGTAGGGGCCGGGGCGGACGATGACGTCGAGGCCGAGGTCGCCGGCGGCGCGGACGAAGGCGGCGAGGTCGCGGTCGCCGGTGAAGTCGGCGCGGTCGGGGGTGGGCTGGTGGAAGTTCCAGGCGACGTAGGTCTCGACGGTGTTGACGCCCATGGCGCGCAGCCGGGTGAGGCGGTCGGTCCACTGTTCGGGGCGGATGCGGAAGTAGTGGACGGCGGCGGAGACGATCCGGTGCGGACGTCCGTCGCGCAGGAAGGTGTCGCCGTCGGTGGTGAGGGCGGGGTGGGGGGCCTGGTCGGCCATCGGGTCCTCCGCGGGAGGGGAGCGGGAGTGAGGGGGTGTGGGACCTCGGCGGGTCCGGGCGCACGGCTGCGCGGGCGGCTGCGGACGGATCGGCGGCGGCCACCGGGGTCACCCTAGGAGTTTGGTGATCGCACGGTCAATCGATCGGCGATCATCCCCATTATTGATCAATTTTCGATCGAACGATACTCTTCGATCGGAATATCATCGGCTGACCGCTTCCGGACGACGCTTCGGCGGACACGACAGATGGAGGCCAGGATGGCCATCTCGGGGGAAGAGCGCCGCAGGCTGATCGTGTCGGCCGTCGGCGAGCTCGGCGGGCGGGTCCGCCTCACGGAGCTCGCCGACCGGCTGGGCATCCCGGCCGTGACGGTCCGCCGCGACGTCGCCGCGCTCGCCGACGCCGGCCGGCTCTCCCGCTCGCACGGCTTCGTCTCCCTGGAACGCCCCGACGCCGCCGGACCGCCGCTCGCCCCCGGCCCCGGGGAGGGCCGCGCCCTCGGCCTGCTGGTGCCCTCGGTCGGCTCGTACTTCGACGAGGTGATCGCCGGGGCCCGGGCCGCCGCCGCGGCCGCCGGGGCCCGGCTGGTCCTCGGCATCGCCCCGTACGGGGCGGGCGGCGACCGGCTGCAGGCCGAACGCCTGCTGGAGTCCGGCGCGGAGGGCCTGCTGCTGGCCCCGGGGCTGGTCCCCGGCCGGGCCGCCGGGGACTACGCCTGGCTGGACACCCTGCCGGTGCCCGCCGTCCTGGTGGAGCGCCGCTCCGCCACCCCGGACGGCCCCGGGTCCGGGCTGGACACCGTCGCCTCCGACCACCGCCACGGGGTGCTGAGCGCCCTGCGCCACCTGGCAGGGCTCGGCCACGGGAGCGTGCTGCTGGCCGCCCGGGGCGACTCCTGGACGGCCGCCGAAGTGCGGGCCGGGTACCGGGAGGGCACCCGGCTGCTCGGACTGCCCGAGCTGCCGGCGCTGGACACGCTCGGGCCCGGCAACCTGCCGGCCGACCCCGAACCGCTGGTGGCGCGGATCGCCGAGGCCGTGCGGTCCGGGACCCGGGCGGTGCTCGTCCACAACGACCAGGACGCGCTGCGGCTGGCGCCGCTGCTGCGCGCGCACGGCCTGGCGGTGCCCGCCGACGTGGCGCTGGTCGCCTACGACGACGTCTTCGCGGCGCTCGCCGCGCCCCCGCTGACCGCCGTCGCCCCGCCCAAGCGCGCGGTGGGCGCGGCGGCCGTCGACCTGCTGCTGCGCCGGCTGGCGGCCGGCGCCGAGCTGCCGGTGCACCGCACGGCGCTGCTCCCGGTGCTGCACGTGCGCGCCTCCTGCGGGGCCGAGCAGGCGGCGCAACGGCCGGGCGCCGCGCCCCTGGGGTGAGGGGCGCGGCGCCCGCCGGAGGCCTTCGCGTCCGGCCTCAGCCCGGCAGCAGCGCGGACAGGTGCCGCGCCCCGGGGCCCAGCTGCGGCGCGAGGGGCGCGGCGCGCGGGTGCCAGGGGGCCTCGTACTCCCAGGCCGCCCAGGTACCGGGCGGCAGCAGGCGCAGGCAGTCGGCGATCGGCAGCACGCCCGCGCCGAGCGGCAGCGGGGTCAGGTCGTCCGCCGAGGCGACGTCCTTGACCTGCACGTAGCCCAGGTGGGGACCGAGCTCCCGGTGGGTCCGCTCCGGGCTCTCGCCGGCCAGCCAGGTGTGCAGCAGGTCCCACAGCGCGCCGACCGCGGGGTGGTCGACCCGGCGCAGCAGTGGCGCCAGCGCGGCGCCGGAGCGGTGCGAGTCATGGGTCTCGACGAGGATCCGCACGCCGAGGTCCGCCGCCCGCGGGGCGGCCCCGCGCAGGCGGCGGACCGCGCGCTCGTCGGCCTCGGCCGCCGGACCGGGGCCGCCGTGCGGGAAGACCCGCAGGTGGCGGCAGCCGAGGTCGGCGGCCAGCCGCAGGTGGGCGGTCAGCTCGGCGAGCACCGGGGCGTCCGGCCCGGGGGCGGCGACGCCGACGTAGGAGGCGAGGGTCAGCGGGAGCAGGCCGGCCCGGGACAGCAGCCGGCCGGTGCGCCGGCGGTCGTCGGCGTCCAGCCCGAGGCGGACCGGCTGGTCGTCGGCGCAGCGCAGTTCGAGGCCGTGCCAGCCGTGGTCGGCGGCGAGGGCGGCGGCCCGGTCGAGCGGGATGCCGGGCAGGCCGAGGGTGGCGAGGGCGAGGGGCACGGCGGTTCAGTCCTGTTCGGCGGGGTCGACGGTGACCGCGCCGGGTGCCAGCCGGATCCGCAGGCCGGGTGCGCCGGCGGGGCGGACGGTCAGGACGACGGCGCGCGGGTCGCTCCCGTCCGGCCGGACCTGGAGGGTGAGGGCGTCGGCGAGGGCGGCCGGCCGCTCGGCGGCGGTCAGCCGGGCGGCGCAGGCGAACAGGGCGGAGCCGTCGGCGGGCAGTTCCCCGGTGAGCCGGGGCAGCGCCGCCTCGGGGCCGAGGGCGGTGCCGCCGGGGACGCGCGCGCTGTCCGCGGCGGTGAAGCCGTGCAGGGGGTGCAGCTCGGAGGAGAGCCGGCCGTCGGCCCGGACGCCCCCGCCGGGGTGCCGCTCGGCGCGGTTGCCCGCGACCGCCCAGCCGGTCTGGGTGACCGTGGTGCCGGCCGCTCCGCCGGTGACCAGGTGGGCCCGGAGCTCCTCGGCGCCGTGCGCCAGGGTGAGCGAGGTGACGGTGACGCCGGGCAGTTCGCGGCCGTCGGCGCGCGGGTGCCAGCGGGAGGCGGCCCAGCCGGGTCCGGTGCCGAGCGGGTGGACGCGGCCGCGTTCGGTCGGTCCGGCACCGGTCAGCAGGGCGAGGTGGTTGTCGGCGGGTCCCTCGAAGGCCGGCCCGGTGGCGGTGGAGTGGGCGAGCCGCGCGTAGTACGGGTCGTCGGGGCCGACGGCGTCGGCGGGCTGGTCGTCGCTGCCGTGGTTGTGCAGCCGCACCAGGCCGTCGGCGGCGGTGGACTGCACCAGCCAGCCGGGCCCGCGCAGGGCGAGGACGGTGTCGCGTTCCTCGGCGGGTGCGGGGCCCTCGGGCGCCGTCCACACCGGGTGGCCGGGCGGGAGCAGCAGGCCGAGGAAGGCGCTGCCCGCCCAGTACGGGGAGGCGGGGCCGGAGTAGACCTGGACGAGCCGGAGGTCGGGGCCGTGCCAGCCGAGGGTGAGCAGGCCTCGGTCGTCGACGGCGCCGCGGTCGAGGAAGTGGCGCAGGGCGCCGGAGGCGAGGCGGCGGGTGGTGCCGGGGGCGAGCGGGGTGTGGCCGGTGAGGGCCCCGGCCCAGAGCGGGGCGGTGGCGGCGAAGCGGTAGGTGAGCGAGCGGCCCTGGTGGACGGGCGCGCCGTCGGCCCCGAAGGTGTGGGCGTAGCCGGCCAGGTGGGCGGCGAGGCGTTCGCCGTACCGGGCGCGCAGGTCCCGGTCGTCGGCGAGGTGGGCGTGCAGGACGGGGTAGAGGTGCAGGGCCCAGCCGTTGTAGTGGTCGAAGGCGCGGGGGCGGCCGTCGGTGTACCAGCCGTCGCCGAGGTACCAGCGGTCGATGTGCTCCAGCCCGCGGCGGACGGCGGCGCGCGCCTCGGGTTCGGCGATGCCGGCCTCGGCGAGGAAGCCGCCGACGGACAGCGGGAAGAGCCGCCAGTTGTTGTCGTTGGGCGCGCGGTGCAGGGCGTCGGCGAGCCAGCGGCCGACCCGGTCGCGGACGGGTCCGGACAGCCGGTCCCAGAGCCAGGGGCGGGTCAGGCGCAGCGCGAAGGCGATGGAGGCGGCCTCGACCATGGCCTGGCCCCGGTCGGTGATCAGCGGCCAGGACTCGCGGTCGCCGTCGGCGAGGTCGCGTTCTCCGGTGGGGGTGCGGGTGCCGGCGTCGAGTCCGGCGGCGTAGTGCGCCAGCAGGCCGTGCGGATCGGCGCCGCCCGCGCCGGCCACCCGCAGGGCGGCGGGCAGGAAGGTGCGGGCGAAGCCCTCCAGGCCGTCGGAGCGGCGTCCGGAGCGGCTCGGGCGGGGGCCGGGCAGGTCGATCAGCGCCCCGGCGGGACTGGCGTAGGGGCGCACCGCGGTCAGCAGGCCGTCGGCCACCGCCTCCCAGTGGTCCCTGGTCCAGCCCGTGTGCGGGCTGAGGTCGCGGTCCTCCGGGGGCAGGCGCATGAGGGTCCTCCGTGATCGGGTGGTGAGCCGGAATCTAGGCAGCACCTGATCATTCGTCAAGCTGAGGCGATCAAATGAGCGGCTTGATCGGATTGTGATGTTGCCGGCCCAGCGGCCCATTGCCCCGATTTTTCGGCATTTCCGGTGGTCATGAGGGCGGCTTCGAGGGTCCGGGAGGTCGATCAGGTCAGATCATTTGATCCAAATCTCTTGACTCCGATCGCCTACCTGCTCAGGATGACAGCCAATCGCCCCCACCCTCTGCGGGCCCCGGCCGGAGCCACCGTTCCGGGGGCCGCGCACCCTCGTCCTAAGGAGCCCACCGATGCGCTCGACCCCCCTCTCCCGGCGCAGAGCCCTCCGCGCCGCCGCCGCGGCCACCTCGGCCGCGCTCTGCGTCACCCTGCTCGCCGCCTGCGGCAGCAGCGGCGACGGGGCCGCGACCGCCGCCGCGGACGACGGCAAGCCGGTCAGCCTGACCTTCTGGGGCTGGGCGAAGGGCACCAAGGACGTGGTCGCCGCGTTCAACGCGAGCCACCCGAACATCCAGGTCACCTTCGAGGAGATCCCGGCGGGCGCGGCCGGCGGCTACGCCAAGATCTCCAACGCGGTCAAGGCCGGCAACGCCCCCGACGTCTACAACGTCGAGTACCCGCAGCTGCCGGACTTCGTCAGCCAGGGCGCCGTCCAGGACATCAGCAAGCTGGTCGGCGGCGACCTCAAGGCCAAGTACCTGCCGCAGGCCGTCGAGCTCACCTCGCTCGGCGGCCGGACCTGGGCCCTGCCGCTGGACGCCGCCCCCCAGGTCTTCTACTACCGCAAGGACCTCTTCGCCAAGGCCGGCATCACCGTCCCCAAGACCTGGGACGAGTTCCGCACCGCCGCCCAGCAGCTGAAGGCCGCCCAGCCCGACACCCGCATCGCCACCTTCTTCCCCGACGACCCGACCACCTTCGAGGCGATGGCCTGGCAGAACGGCGCCCACTGGTTCAGCGCCGCCGACGAGGCGTGGAAGGCCGACCTGACCGGGCCGGAGACCCGCAAGGTCTCCGAGTACTGGCAGAAGCTGGCCGACGAGGACCTCGTGCGCGTCATGCCGTCCTTCAGCCAGCAGTGGACCGCCTCCCTGCAGAAGGGCGAGACGGCCGGCTACCTCGGCGCCACCTGGGGCGGCGGCGTCCTCAAGTCCACCGTCGGCACCACCCCCGAGGCCAACGGCACCTGGGCGGCCGCGCCGATGCCCAGCTGGGACGGCAGCCCCGCCAGCGGCATGCTCGGCGGCACCACCTTCGCCGTGTCCAAGGACAGCAAGAAGGCCAAGGCCGCCGTCGAGTTCGCCACCTGGGCGACCACCACCGCCGACGGCTTCAAGGCCCGGATCTCCTCCGGCACCTCCTCCGCCTACCCGGCCGCCACCGAGCTGGTGCCGGTCGCCAAGCAGGCCTTCAACACCGACTTCTACGGCGGCCAGGACCTCTACGCCCTGTACGCGGACGCCGCCAAGTCCATCAAGCCGGGCTGGACCTGGGGCCCGGCGATGGGCGTCACCAACGGCACGCTGAAGGACTCCTTCGGCAAGGTCGCCGGCAAGACCGGCACCATCGACGAGTCGCTCACCGCCGCGCAGCAGGCCACCCTCGCCGAGTTCAAGAACCGCGGGCTGAAGGTCGCCCAGTGACCTCCGGCGCCCATCCCGGCCGTACCGCCCGCGCCGCCGGCCGGCGGCGCGGGCGGTACGGGGCACCGGCCGTGCTGCTCGCCCCGTTCCTCCTGCTCTTCACCGCGTGCACGCTGATCCCGATCGGCTACGCGATCCGGCTCAGCCTGTTCACCGAACGCCGCTCCGGCCTCGGCTTCGGCGACGCCGAGACGGTCTTCACCGGGCTCGGCAACTACGCCCGGGCACTGTCGGACGCCGCGTTCCGCGACGGCTTCCTGACCGCCGCCCAGTACTGCCTGATCTACATCCCGCTGATGACCGGCCTGGCGCTCGTCCTGGCCCTGCTGCTGGACTCCACGCTGGCCCGCGCCCGGCGCTTCTTCCAGCTGACGCTGTTCATCCCGCACGCCGTGCCCGGCATCATCGCCGCGCTGCTGTGGATGTACCTCTACACCCCCGGCATCAGCCCCGTGCTGGACGTGCTGGAGTCCCTGGGCACCCAGCCCGACCCGCTCGGCCACCCGCTGCCCGCCGTGGTCAACATGGCGCTCTGGCAGTGGACCGGCTACAACCTGGTCATCTTCTACGCCGCCCTGCAGGCCATCGACCGCTCGGTGCTGGAGGCCGCCGTCGTCGACGGCGCCGGACCGCTGCGCACCGCCCTGAGCATCAAGGTGCCGCTGATCCGGCCCTCGATCGCCATGGTCGGCCTGTTCACCGTCATCGGCTCGCTCCAGCTGTTCACCGAGCCGATGATCCTCTACGGCACCTCGCCGGGCGTCACCTCCTCCTGGACCCCGAACATGTACGCCTACACGGCCGCCTTCGAGCGCCACGACTACGGGCTCGCCGCCTCCGCCTCGGTGCTGCTGGCCCTCGCCGCGGCGGGGCTCTCCTTCGCCGTCACCCGGCTCACCCGGGGCCGCTCCGAACGCCGGCGGGAGGCCGACGCATGACCACCACCGTCACCCGCCCCAGCAGCGCCCCGCCCGACCGGCCGGGCCGCGCGAACCGCCCGCGCCGTCCCTGGACGCTCTCCAAGGCCGCCGTCAACGGCACCCTGGTGCTGGCCACCGTCTACACCCTGTGGCCGCTCGGCTGGCTGCTGACCGCCTCCGCGAAGAACACCGCCGACCTCCTCGGCGGGAACGCCCTGGGCGCCGACAACTTCCAGCTCGGCCGGAACCTGAGCGACCTGGCCTCCACCGGCGACGGCATCTACTTCCGCTGGTACCTCAACTCGCTGCTGTACGCCGGGATCGGCTCCCTGCTGTGCGCGCTGGTGTGCGTCGCGGCCGGCTACGCCTTCCACGTCTACCGCTTCCCCGGCAAGGAGAAGCTGTTCGGCCTGGTGCTGCTGGGCGTGCTGGTTCCCACCACGGCGCTCGCCCTGCCGATGTACCTGCTGGCCTCCGAGCTCGGCATCGTCAACACCTTCTGGTCGGTCTTCATCCCCTCGCTGGTCAACCCCTTCGGCGTCTACCTGGCCCGGGTGTTCTGCGCCGGCTACGTGCCGAACGAGGTCCTGGAGGCCGCCCGGATGGACGGCGCCGGGGAGCTGCGGACCTTCTGGTCGATCGGGCTGCGGATGGTGATGCCCGGCTTCGTCACCGTGCTGCTGTTCCAGTTCACCGCCATCTGGAACAACTTCTTCCTGCCGCTGGTGATGCTCTCCGACAACCGGCTCTTCCCGGTCAGCCTCGGCCTGTTCAGCTGGAACGCCCAGACCAAGGCCTTCCCCGAGTACTACCCGCTGGTCATCACCGGCTCGCTGCTCGCCGTCGTGCCGCTCGTGCTCGCCTTCGTGCTGCTCCAGCGGCACTGGAAGGCCGGCCTGACCGCAGGGAGCGTCAAGTGACCCCGTACCCCTCCGGTGCCGCGACCGGCACCGCCGCCGTGACCGACACCGCCCCTACGCCCGACCGGGAGACCACCGTGCCCGACGGCCGGCCCGCCTGCCGCCCCCGCGCCGTCCTCGCCATGCACCGCGAGCTCGCCGGGCGCCTGATCGACCCGCACACCATGGCCCGGCTCGCCGCGCTGGCCGACCTCGACCCGACGCTCGTCCTGGACGACTTCACCACCCCCGAGGCCCGCGCGGCGCTCGCCGACGCCGAGGTGATCGTCTCCAGCTGGGGCTGCCCGCCGATCGACGAGGAGGTGCTGGCCGCCGCCCCGCAGCTGACCGCCGTCATCCACGCCGCCGGCTCGGTCAAGCACCACGTCACCGAGGCCTGCTGGCGCCGCGGCCTGCAGGTCACCTCCGCGGCCTGGGCCAACGCCCTGCCGGTCGCCGAGTACACCGTCGCCGTCGTACTGCTCGCCAACAAGCGGCTGCTGCCGATCCGCGAGGAGTACCGGCGCCGCCGCGCCCCGCACGACTGGCAGCTGGCGTACGCCACCGCCGGGAACTACCGGCGCACCGTCGGCATCGTCGGCGCCTCCCGGATCGGCCGGCGGGTGATGGAGCTGCTGCGCCCGCACGACCTGGACCTGCTGCTGCACGACCCGTTCGTCGACCCCGCCGAGGCCGCCCGGCTCGGCGCCCGCGCCGTGGACATGGACGAACTCTGCGCGGCCTCCGACGTGGTGAGCGTGCACGCCCCCGAGCTCCCGGCCACCCGGCACCTGATCGACGGACGCCGGCTCGCCCTGATGCGCGACGGCGCCACCCTGGTCAACACCTCGCGCGGCTCCCTGGTCGACCAGGAGGCGCTGGTGCGCGAGGTCGCCTCCGGACGCCTCGACGCCGTCATCGACGTCACCGAGCCCGAGGTGCTGCCCGCCGACTCCCCGCTCTACGAGCTGCCGAACGTCTTCCTCACCCCGCACGTCGCCGGCTCGCTCGGCGGCGAGCTGCACCGGATGGCGGCCGCCGCCGCGGACGAGCTCGCCCGCTACACCGCCGGGCAGCCGTTCGCCCACCCCGTCCTCGCCGAGGACGAACACCGCACCGCGTGATCCACCGCCGCGCCCCTGTGCCGCGCGGCCCCGCACCACGCGTTCCCGCACCACGTGCTCCCCGCACCAGCAACGAATCGGAGAACCCCCATGCCCCGCAGGGTGATCGGCATCGTCATGAACGGCGTCACCGGCCGGATGGGCTACCGCCAGCACCTGGTCCGCTCCATCCTGGCCATCCGCGACCAGGGCGGACTGCCGCTCGCCGACGGCGACACGCTGTGGCCCGAGCCGATCCTGGTCGGCCGCAGCGCCGACAAGCTCAAGGACCTCGCCGACCGGCACGGCCTCACCCACTGGACCACCTCGCTCGACGAGGCCCTCGCCCACCCGCTGGCCGAGATCTACTTCGACGCCCAGGTCACCCCCGCCCGGGAGACCGCGCTGCGCACGGCGATCGCCGCCGGAAAGCACATCTACACCGAGAAGCCCACCGCCGAGTCGCTGGAGGCCGCGCTCGACCTCGCCCGCCTCGCCCGCGACGCCGGGGTGTGCAACGGCGCCGTGCAGGACAAGCTCTTCCTCCCCGGCCTGCGCAAGCTCAAGCGGCTGGTCGACGGCGGCTTCTTCGGCCGGATCCTCTCGGTGCGCGGCGAGTTCGGCTACTGGGTCTTCGAGGGCGACTGGCAGCAGGCCCAGCGGCCGTCCTGGAACTACCGCGCCGAGGACGGCGGCGGCATGGTCCTCGACATGTTCCCGCACTGGCGCTACGTGCTGGACGGCATCATCGCCCCCGTCCGCTCGGTGTACGCGCACACCGCCACCCACATCCCCGAGCGGACCGACGAGCGCGGGCAGGTCTACCGGGCCACCGCCGACGACGCCGCGTACGGCGTCTTCGAGCTGGAGGGCGGCATCACCGCCCAGATCAACTCCTCCTGGGCGGTCCGGGTGGACCGTGACGAGCTGGTGGAGTTCCAGGTCGACGGCACCGAGGGCAGCGCGGTCGCCGGGCTGCGCGAGTGCCGCTTCCAGCACCGCGCGGCCACCCCCAAGCCGGTCTGGAACCCGGACCTGCCGGCGACCGAGCCGTTCCGCGCGCAGTGGCAGCGGGTGCCGGACAACGAGGAGTTCGACAACGGCTTCAAGGCGCAGTGGGAGCTCTTCCTGCGCCACGTGACCACCGGCACCCCGTACCACTGGGACCTGCTGGAGGGTGCCAAGGGCGTGCAGCTCGCCGAACTCGGCCTGCGCTCCGCCCGCGAGGGACGCCGGATGGACGTTCCCGAGCTGTCCCTGTGACGGCCCGCCGGCCGCATCCCGGCCGGCCACCGAGCACCCGGCCGCCGGGGAACCGACCACCCCGAAGCCGCCCGCCGACGAGACGAATGCGCTGACACCATGACCGAGATCGACCTGCCCGGCCACGGCCGGCTCCGGCTGCGCGAGCCCGCGGCCCCGCCCGCCCCGCCCGCCCCCGCCCGCTCGCGGACGGCCTTCGCCGCCGCCCACGTGGTCGCCGACCCGCTGGGCGACAACGCCCCCGGCGCACCCGCCGCCGTCGACTGGGACGCCACCCTCGCCTTCCGGCAGCACCTGTGGTCGCTGGGCCTCGGCGTGGCCGACGCGATGGACACCGCCCAGCGCGGCATGGGCCTCGACTGGCCGGCCACCCGCGAGCTGATCACCCGCTCCGGGGCCGCGGCCCGCGCCTGCGGCGGCCTGCTGGCCTGCGGCGTCGGCACCGACCAGCTCGCGCCCGGCCCCCGGTCCCTGGACGCCGTCCGGGCCGCCTACGAGGAGCAGCTGACCGTCGTCCAGGAGGCCGGCGCGCAGCCGATCCTGATGGCCAGCCGCGCCCTGGCCGCCGCCGCGCGCGGCCCGGAGGACTACCTGGAGGTGTACGGCGAGCTGATCGCCGCCTCCGAGCGGCCGGTGCTGCTGCACTGGCTCGGCGAGATGTTCGACCCGGCGCTGGCCGGCTACTGGGGCTCCGCCGACCTCGACGCGGCCGCCGCCACCGTGCTGGAGCTGATCGGCGCGCACGCCGACCGGATCGAGGGCATCAAGGTCTCCCTGCTGGACGCCGACCGGGAGATCGCCCTGCGCCGCGCGCTGCCGGCCGGCGTGCGGATGTACACGGGTGACGACTTCCACTACCCCGAGCTGATCCGCGGCGACGAACTCGGCCACAGCCACGCCCTGCTGGGCGTCTTCGACCCGATCGCGGCGACCGCCGCGGCCGCGCTGCGGGCGCTCGACGAGGGCGACCTCGACCGCTACGAGGAGCTGTTCGCGCCGACCGTGCCGCTGGCCCGGCACCTGTTCGCCGCGCCGACCTTCCACTACAAGACCGGTGTGGTCTTCCTCGCCTGGCTGGCGGGCCACCAGGACCACTTCACCATGGTGGGCGGTGCGCAGAGCGGGCGTTCGGTGCCCCACCTGGTGAAGCTGTTCCGGCTCGCGGACGCCGCCGGGGTGCTCCCCGACCCGGACCTCGCGGCCGACCGGATGCGCCGGCTGCTCGCGGTCGCGGGGGTGGCGGCATGAGCGGCGCCGGCGCGGTGAACGGCCTGGAGAGGCTGTCGCTCAACCAGATCACCACCCGGGGCTGGAGCCTGCCGGAGGCCGTGCGGGGCTGCGTGGACGCCGGCATCCCGGCCATCGGGCTCTGGCGGGACAAGGTCGCCGAGACCGGCCTGGCCCGCTCCGCGAAGCTCTGCCGGGACGCCGGACTCGCCGTCAGCAGCCTCTGCCGGGGCGGCTTCCTCACCGCCAACGGCCCGGAGGAGCGCCGGGCCGCGCTCGCCGACAACCTCCAGGCCATCGAGGAGGCCGCCGAACTCGGCACCGACACCCTGGTGCTGGTCGTCGGCGGCCTGCCGGCCGGCAGCCGCGACCTGGTCGGCGCCCGCGCCGCCGTCGCCGACCTGCTCGCCGAACTCGCCCCGCACGCGGGGGACTTCGGCGTACGGCTGGCGATCGAGCCGCTGCACCCGATGTTCTGCGCCGACCGGGCGGTGGTCTCCACCCTGGGCCAGGCGCTGGACCTCGCCGCCCCGCACCCCGCCGGGCAGGTCGGCGTCGTCGTCGACAGCTACCACGTCTGGTGGGACCCGGCACTGCGCGAGCAGGTCGCCCGCGCCGGGCGGGAGGGCCGGATCGCCTCCTACCAGGTGTGCGACTGGACCCTGCCGCTGCCCGCCGACGCCCTGCTCGGCCGGGGCCACGTCGGTGACGGCCACATCGACTTCCGCGCCCTCACCGACCTGGTCACCGCCGCCGGGTACGAGGGCTGGATCGAGGTCGAGATCTTCAACCAGGAGATCTGGGACACCCCGGGCGAGCTGACGCTGCGCACCCTGATCGAGCGACACCTGACCCACCTGGCCACGCCGTGAGGGTCGTCCTCGCACCGGACTCCTTCAAGGGCACCGTCACCGCCCGGGACGCCGCCCAGGCGCTGGCCGCCGGCTGGCGCTCGGTGCGGCCGGACGACGAGCTGCTGATCCGTCCGATGGCCGACGGCGGGGAGGGCACCCTCGACGCGCTCGCACCGGCCCTCCCCGGCGCCGTCCTGCACCTGGTGCCCGACTGCACCGGCCCCGACGGGGGGCCGGTCACCGGACGCTACGCGCTGCTGCCGGACGGAACCGCGCTGGTCGAACTCGCCGACACCGGCGGCCTGCCGCTGCTCGGCGGCGCGCCCGCCCCGCTCACCGCCGGCACCCGCGGCACCGGCGAGACCATCGCCGCCGCGCTGGACGCGGGCGCGCGGCAGGTGACCGTCGCGCTCGGCGGCTCCGCGTCCACCGACGGCGGCGCCGGGCTGCTGGCCGCCCTCGGCCTGCGGCTGCTGGACGCCACCGGCGCCGAGCTCCCGGACGGCGGCGGCGCCCTCGCCCGGGCCGACCGGCTCGACCGCACCGCCCTGCGCCCCGCCCCGCCCGGCGGTGTCCGGCTGCTGACCGACGTCACCAACCCGCTGCTCGGCCCCACCGGGGCGGCCGCGGTCTACGGGCCGCAGAAGGGCGCCGACCCGGCCCGGATCGCCCTGCTGGAGGCGGGGCTGCGCCGCTTCGCCGACCTGCTCGGAGGCGACCCGGCCCTCCCCGGCTCGGGCGCGGCCGGCGGCACCGCCTACGGCCTGGTGACCGCCTGGGGTGCCGAGGTGGTTCCCGGCGCGGTGGCGGTGGCCGAGCTGACCGGCCTCGACGAAGCCCTCGCCGGGGCCGACCTGGTGATCACCGGCGAGGGCCGGTTCGACCGCACCAGCCTGCTCGGCAAGGCCGTCGGCGAGGTCCTCGCCCGCGCGCGGCGGGCCGGCGTCCCCGCCCGGATCGTCGCCGGCGAGGCCGCCGACGCCGGCGCCCTGACCCTCACGGAGCTGTCCGGCGACCCGGCCGACGCCCGCCACCGGGCCGCGCACTGGCTCACCGCCGCCGGTGCCCGGCTGGCCCGCGCGCGGACGGCCGACTGACCACGGCCGCCCCCCCGGGGCGCCGGCGCCCGCTGGCGCCGGCTCCACGGTTCACCCGGACGCCGCCGCGTGGTGCCGGTGACGGAAGCCGTGGGTCACATAAACGGTTTGTATGAGAAACACTCACTACGTACAGGCCGGCCTCGCGACCTCCACCGCGCTGGCGGCCCTGCTCGTCTGCTCCCCCCAGTACACCGCGGCCGCCGCGGGGACCCGCACCTTCGCCTACACGGGCTCGCCCGAGCAGTACGTCGTTCCCGCGGGCGTCTGCGAGATCGCGGTGGACGCGTTCGGAGCCGCGGGCGGGAGCGCCGTCTACGGCTCGCCCGGCGGCAAGGGCGGCGAGGTCCGGACGACGCTCCAGGTCCACGCCGGCGACGTCCTCACCGTCGACGTGGGCCAGGCGGGGAGCGGCGGCGACCTCCTCGTTCCCGACAGCATGGCCTACGGCGGCTACGGCGGCGGCGGGCAGGGAGGGTCCGCGACCGCCGAGCACCGCCCCGGCAACGGCGCCATCGGCGCCGGGGGCGGCGGTGCCACCACCGTGACGGCCGCCGGCACCGCTCTGGTGATCGCCGGCGGCGGAGGCGGCGGCGCCGGCAGCTTCAGCGACAACGGAACCGGACGCGGCGGCGACGGCGGACAGGACGGGACCGACGGCGCCGACACCGGGGCGGCCCAGGCCGGCAAGGGCGGCAAGTCCGGCGGCCACGGCGGCGCGGGAGGCGCGGGCGGAACCGGCACCACCGGCTCCGACCACGACGGCTCCCCGGGCGGCGCCGCCGTCGGCGTCCGCGGCGGCGACGCGGCCGTCAACGTCGGCGACATCCACATGGGAACCGGCGGCGGAGGAGGCGGCGGGGCTCACGGCGGCGGAGCCGGCGGCTCCTCCACGGGCGGCACGCTCGACGCCGGAGGGGGCGGCGGAGGCTCCAGCCTCGGTCCCGCCGGTGCGGCCTTCACCACCGGAGCACGCAGCGGCGACGGCGAGGTCCGCATCGAGGAGCACGTCTGCGCCACTCCTTCCCCCTCTCCGACCGCCACCACCAGCCCCTCGCCCTCGCCGTCCCCGACCGCCACCACCAGCCCCTCACCGACCCCGACCGCGACCGCCACCACCAGCCCCTCACCGACCCCGACCGCGACCGCCACCACCAGCCCCTCACCGACCCCGACCGCCACCACCACGCCCAGCCCCACCCACACCGCGAGCCACGGCGGCACCGGCGCCCCCTCCCCCACCGGTGGCCCGAGCCACCACCCCGCACCCACCCCGCGACCGGGCGGCGGAGGCGGCCAACTCGCCGAGACCGGAAGCATGACGCCGGCGCTCCTGCTCGCCGGAGCGCTCTCGCTGGGGGCCGGCGCCGCCGCGCTCCGCCGCGCCCGCCGCAGGGACCGCCGCTCCTGAGCGCCGTCCGAGCCGCACCTGACGCCCGTACCGGTGCCCGGCCCCGCCCCGCGCGGGGGCCGGGCACCCTTCACGCAGTCCCGGGCGAGGGCCTCGACCCGCACGATCCCCCGCCTCTCGCACGGCATCGGCGCGCAGACCTCGTCGTCCCTGCGTGCGGCAGCGGCGCGGCTCACCCGGTTGACGGCGCCGGGGTGTTCCCGTCGAGGAACGTCCGGCGGTACTCGGCCGGCGGCAGGCCGTACGCGCGGCGGAAGCCGCGGCTGAATCCCGCCGGGTCGCCCAGTCCGTTGCGGGCGGCGATCTCGTGCACCGGCAGGCGGCGCAGCCGGGGGTCCGCGAGGTCGGACCGGCAGCGCTCCAGTCGGCGCCGGCGGATCATCGCCGAGACCGTCTCGTGCCGCTGCCGGAAGAGCTGGTGCACCGTCCGGACGGAGACGTGGTGGCGGGCGGCGATCGAGGTCGGGGACAGCTGCGGGTCCGCGAGGTTCTCCCCGATGAACGCCTCGATCCGCGCGAGCAGGACCGCACCGCGGGCCTCGGGCTCCAAGTGCGCGGGCGCGTCCATCTGCTGGGCCAGCAGGGCGTGGGCCAGGTGCATCGTCGCGGAGCCGAGCCGGGCGCCTTCCGGCTCCCCCAGCGCGGGCGCCTCCCGGAAGAGGGTGTGCAGGTGGTGGGCGAGGATCGCGCCGATTCCCCCGGCGGCGGGCATCCGGGTGGCCAGCACCCGGTCGACGCGGGTCTCCGGGAAGGGCAGGAGGCTCCTCGGCAGGTGCAGCACGATGCCGCGCGAGGGCCCGTGGTCGGCGCTGCTCCGCCCCTGGCCGGTGTAGGGGCGGGAGGAGCTCCACATGACGAAGTCCCCCGGGGACAGCACGGCCTCCCGGCGGGACTGCGCGATCCTCATCGATCCGCCCGCGATCAGCGTCAGTTCGTAGGCCTCCGGGTCGGACCGCCTGATCAGGGCGGGTGTGCGCTCCGACCGCAGGGCGGGGAACGACATCGAGGTCGCGTCCATGGTTCCGGTCGACAGCGTCTCCACCCTGCCGACGAAGTCGGCGGCGTGGTCGCTGGTGATCCTGGTCGGCGCCGGCCCGCGGCCTACGGTCTCGCACCACCAGTCGAACCGGTCCTCCGCCGGCAGCGACACCGTGTCCACCACGCTGAACACCCACAGCCTCCCGCCCCCGGCACACGCCGCGTTCGCCCACACGGTAACCGCGACGTACCGCTCTCCGGTATGCCGCGTCCGCGTGCCGGTGGGGGCGGGAGGGCGGTTTCAGCCGCCGTGCACGACCTCGTGCTCCCAGGCGTCCCGAGCAGGCGTCCCGAGGCTGGGTGTGCAGCCGCCGGTAGTGCTCGGCGATGACGTCCGGGTCGAAGGCCGTCCCCGGCGCGACCGGGCCGTACGCCGATCCCCGTGCTCCGTGGCGGAGTTCACGCACCGCGCGGCCCGGTGGTGCGAACCACCGGGCGTCACACGGGCATTCCCCCACCGCGCCGGACCCGTCGAGGAGGACCGCTCACACCGCTCCGCCGAAGAACACCCGCACCTCCCGGATCAGGCCCTCCCGCACCGTGATCGCCTCGACGTTGCGGTACCGGCCGCCCGTCGTCAACGCGTACTCGTAGTAGGCGAAGACGAGCCCGTCCCCGGCGGGCGTGACGCGCAGCAGACGCTGCTCCGTGAAGCGGTCGGCGGTGGGGAAGCACCGCCGGAAGAACGCGGCCCGGTCGATGCGGTCGTCCTGCGGGCTGGTGAAGGTGAAGTCGTCGGCGTACAGGGGCAGGGCCGCGTCCCGGTCCTGCGACCGGTAGTGGCGGAAGGCCGCCTCGACGACGTCCACGGCGTTCTCGTCCATGCGGTCTCCTCGTCCGTTCCCGGGAGGCTACCGCGCGGCTCGGACACGTGCGGGCCACCGGGCCGGGCCGGTGCCACGGCGCGGTTCCGGGTCGTCGGGGGAGGCCGTGTTCCAGGAGGGGTGACCCGCCCGTGCCCCGGACGGCCCGTCCGTCAGCGCAGGACGCCCACGAGGCCGTCCCCGCCCCGCGCGCACGCGAACGTGCCCGCACAGCACCGGTCCCACCCGGTGGGGGTGTCGAGCAGGGTCAGCCGCGACCACCGGTCGGCGGCCGGCGGCGGCCGGCGCAGCCACAGGCCCAGCCGGGGCACCGTCACATCGCCGGCGGCCGCACGGGACGGGTCGATGGGACCCGGTAGCACGGAGACGACGTCCCGGGCCGGATGCCCGAAGAGGTCGATCCCGTCCCACACCACCTCGGGCGTCGCGGCCGTGCGCGCGGACGCGTCGGCTTCGACGGCGATCAGGGTGAGGCGGTCGTCGCGGCCGGGTCCCCCGGCGGCGACGGTCAGCACGAGGCCGCCGAAGGAGGCGACGGTGTTCCACGCGTGGTCGAAGAGGATTCCGCCGAGCCACGCGTCATGGGCGTGCCGCAGCTCCGCGTAGTCGCGGCGGGTCAGCGTCATGCACTGCCGCGACCGGTGGCTTCCCGGTGTCGCCGCGAGCATCGCACCGGCCTCCTCGGCCGTCATCCCGAACCCGAGTGTCCCGGCACCGTCGGGCAGCACCACGCCGATCCCCGGCAGCAACTCCAGCATCGGCCCATTGTGCCCGTCCCGTGGCGGGGAGGCCCTCCGCGGGGTGGTGTCAGGCCGCTCCGGCGGGCGGGCCCCAGCGCAGTGCGGAGAGGTCGGGCACGACCAGGTCGGCGTGGGCGAGGTCGCCCGGGCCGTGCGAGGTGGTGAGGGCCACGCAGCGCAGTCCCGCGCTCTTGGCGGCGCGCACGCCGGCCGGGGCGTCCTCGAAGGCGAGGCCGTCGGCCGGGTCGACGCCGAGGGCGCGGCAGGCGGCGAGGTAGCCCTGGGGATCGGGCTTGCCGACGCTGACGTCCTCGGCGGTGACGATCGCCCGGAAGAGGCCTGCGCCGCCGACGCGGTCGAGCATCCCGGTGGCGTGGACGCGCCGCGCGGAGGTGACGACGGCGAGCGGCACGCCGCGGCCGTGCAGGTCGGCGAGGAACTCGGCGGCCCCCGGGACGGCGGTCGACGGCGGGCCGCCGGGGGCGGCGAGGTACCCGCAGGCCTCGTCGAAGAGCTCGTCGACGGTGCGGCCCGGGAAGCGGTGGACATGCTCGGCGAGGGCCTCCTGGCCGCGCCGCCCGGCGAACGTCGCCAGGACCGCTTCGTCGCAGGGCACCTGATGTGCGGTGAACAGGCGTTTCCAGGCGGCGCGGCTGCGGTGTTCGGTGGCCACCAGGGTGCCGTCGAGGTCGAACAGCGCGGCCTCGGCGTGGAGGTGGTGGAGTTCGGTCACGGCGGCTCACCCCTCGGTGTCGGGTGCCGGCGGGCGGGCTCGGGCGCCGGTGGACATGGCGCCAGGGGAGTCCACCGGAGTGTTCGGCACCACCGACCGGTTCGGCACCGACCGGTTCCGCACCGGCCGAACGGTGCTCCCCGGCCGGACCGGAGGGCCCGCAGCACCCACGCGCTCCGCAACGGGCACCGCTCGTCGAACGGGAGACCGGTCAAGGCGGGGACGCGAACGGGCAGCGCGCCCGGTTCAGGGCAGGATGGAGTCCACGTAGCCGCCGTCCACGCGCACGGCGCCGCCGGTGGTCGCCGAGGCCAGCGGGGAGGCGAGGTAGACGACCAGGTTGGCGATCTCCTCGGGCTCGATGAGGCGCTGCAGCAGGGACTGCGGGCGGTACTCGACCATGAACCTGTGCTGTGCCTCGTCCCAGGGCAGTTCGTCGCCGACGAGCTCGCGCACGAATCCCTCGACGCCGCCGGTGCGGGTCGGGCCGGCGATGACGGAGTTGACGGTGACGCCGGTGCCGGCCGCGTCCTTGGCGAACCCCCGGCCGACGGCGAGCAGCGCGGTCTTCGTCATGCCGTAGTGGATCATCTCGGCGGGGATGACCACGGCCGAGTCGCTGGCGAGGTTCAGGACGCGCCCCCAGCCCCGCTCCTTCATGCCGGGCAGGTAGGCGCGGATGAGGCGGACGGCGGACAGCACGTTGACCTCGAAGTAGCGGCGCCACTCGGCGTCGTCGATCTCCAGCGGGGCGGCGGAGCCGAAGATCCCGAGGTTGTTGACGAGGACGTCGAGCGCGGGCACGGCCTCCCGCACGGCGGCGGCGCCCTGCTCCGTCGCCAGGTCCCCGACCGCGCCGGTGACGTGGTCGCTGCCGGATTCGGCGGCGACGGATCGCACCGCCTGTGCGACGCGCTCCCCGTCGCGGCCGTTGACGGCGACGCGGGCCCCCGCGCGGGCCAGGCCGACGGCGATCGCGAGGCCGATGCCCTGGGTGGAGCCGGTGACCAGAGCGGTCCGGCCGGAGAGATCGATGCGCATGGCGGCTTCCCCTCGTCGAGGCTGGTGGGAGGTGACGGACCCGCCGACCACGATGCCGCCGCCGCGCCCCCGGCGCAGCGCGAGCTGCGCCGGGTTGCGCCATGCGCCACCCCTATCCAGACGCGGAATTCCAGGACGGGTCTTTTTCAAATTCCCGCCGAATGCATTTTATACATTGCTACGGTTGCCCCCGAAACCACCCGAACGGAGGACAAGGGAATGTTCACGCTGGAATTCATGCCGGAGTCCCATATCGCCTGTCTGCGTCGCACCGGGCCCTACGGCGAGGCGAACGGCATCCAGATGGAAAGGCTCAAGTCCTGGGCCGCCGCGCACGACCTGCTGCGGGCCGACTCCGCCGTCCTGGGCATCGCCCGGGACGACCCCGCCCGGACCCCGCCGCACGCCTGCCGCTACGACACCTGCCTCGTCCTGCCCAAGGACACCGAGGACACCGAGGACACCGGGGACCTCGGTGACCTCGGTGACGGCGACGGGCCGGGCAGCGAGGTCCGGGTCGACCGCCTCGCCGGCGGGCTGCACGCCGTCCTCACCGTCGCCCACACCGCCGAGGGCCTCGCGCAGGCCTGGGCCCGCCTCTTCGACCGCCTCGCCGCCCAGGGACTCGTGTTCGACGACACCCGCCCGGTCGTCGAACGCTACCGCCCCGACCTGCTCGCCCGGCACCTGTGCGAGATCTGCGTCCCCGTCCGGTGACCCGGCGCCGGCCGGGGCCGCCCGCGGTCGCATCCGCCGGCCGCCGACCTCAGCCGAAGCCGAAGCGGCCGACCGTGGTCACGTCGAGGGTGTCCTTGAGCATCGCGAGGGCCGCGCCGACCGGACTCGAACGGCCCCCGCTCACGGTGATGTCCCCCGCCTCGGGACAGCCGTAGACGACGGCCTTCTCCGGCCCGGCCAGGGCGTGCAGCGGATCGCCCGGCACGGTCTCCTCCAGCCTGACGGACACCACCAGGGGCTCGCCGGCGTTCGCGCCCGCCACCGCCCGCAGCCGGTTCCCCCGCTCGGCCGCGGCCAGCGCCGCCGGCGGGGTGCGCCCGTCCACCGGCTCCGTCCGCACGCGTACGGCCGACGGCTCCCACCCCCACAGCAGGGCCGCCAGCAGCCGTACCTTGGTGGCCGCGTCCTCGCCGGAGAGGTCCGCCGAGGGGTCGGCCTCGGCGATGCCTCGCCGCTGCGCCTCGCCGACCGCCTCCGCCAGGGACTCCCCCGCCGCCAGCCGGTCGAGGACGAAGGTGGCGGTCCCGTTGGGACACGCCCGCACGGAGACGCACCCGAGGGCGCGGACGCCGGCCCGCGCCAGGTCGGCCGCCGGCAGCGCGGCGCCGGTGGCCCCGGAGATCCTGATCAGGCTGCGGCCGGCCTGTGCGGCGTCGCCGAGTTCGCGCCAGTGGGTGAGCAGGTGACCCTTGGCCGCCGTGACCACGTGGACCCCGCGGCGCAGCGCCGCCGCGGCCTCCTCGGCGGCCTGCCGCCGAACCGCCGGTGAGGAGGGCAGCGCCTGTACCAGCACGCGCGCGGCGGCCAGGTCGAGGCTCCGCTCCAGCGACACCGGCGGCCCCCAGTCAGGACGCGGTGGCACCCGGCCGTCCGGGGGCGGGAGGCAGTGCGCGGAGCCGGTGCGGACGGCGCCGAGCCGCAGCCGGACGCCGTGCCGGCGGGCGAGTTCCGCGCCCCGGGTCCGCAGCAGTTCGGCGTAGGCGCGGCCGACCGGACCGTAGCCCGACAGCACCACCGCGACGTCCTCCGGCGGACCCGGCGCACTGGCGGTCGTCATGACGGGGCGTCTCCTTCCACGGGTGGACGGTCCTGGGCCCGCCCCGGGGCGGGAGCGGAGCGCGTCGGTTCAGTACTCGCCCTTGATCACGAAGAACGATCCGCGAATGGTACCGGCGAGCTTCGACTTCTGCCGTGCGAACTTGAACCGCGGGGCGAGCTCCTCCGGGACCTCCATGCCTTCGGAGAGCTTGAACCCGACCGCGCGCTTCTTGGCGTCGTCGACGGTGTACATCACATTGACCGCCAGGCCGCTCTCGTAGAACACGAAGGCCATGCGGATGTTCTCGACCTGGAAGGCCGTGGCCTCCAGCGGCTCGGAGGCGATGACGATCCCGCGTTCCTCCCGGAGGATCCGGTGCACCCAGTCGACGGCCTCCGGGGCGTCCGCCGCGGCCTCCACCGTGAACACGTGGTCGTACTTGTTCTTGAAGTACCGGGCCTCGTTCGCCCGCAGCCCGGCGAGCGCGTCCGCGACGGGCGACGACTCCAGGCCGACGGTCGATACGGTGGTGAAATCCACGGTGTAGGTCATGGCCGGTTCCTTCTCAAGGCGTGGACGGACGCGGAGCCGCCGGTCGGACACCGGACGCGAGGGCCCTCGGCCACGCCCCCGGAGCGGTGTGGAGCGGCTCGACGGGACGGCGTGACGTGCGGCGGCAGGGGCGCCGATCGTACCAATCGGGGGCGTCCCGGCCCGGGAGCGCTCGACCGGCGCGCCCGGGAGGAGCGGAGGCGGAGTCCTACCGCAGGGTCGGCACCGCGCCGCCGTCGGTGTGGGTGACGTGGACGCCGGGGAGGCCGCGGGACCAGGGCGTGGCGAGGGCGGCGAGCCGGTCGGCGCCCGGCGGGGCGGGGCCGAGGCCTATGGCGAGGGCGGTGCGGCCGTCGGCGGTCCGGTAGGGGCGCGGCCAGGCGTGGAGACCGGTGGTGCCGTCCTCCTCCAGGGCGGTGAGCAGGGCGCGGAGGCGGCCGCGGACGATCCCGAGGGACTCCGGGCCGGTGGTCACCACCGCCCAGGCGGCGTGCCGGCGGTGCAGCGGGGGCGGCGCGAGCAGACGGGGCCAGGGGTCGGTGCGGTCGGTTCGGTCGGTGCGGTCGGCGTGATCGGTGCGGTCGGTACGGTCCGTGTGGTCGGCGTGGTCGGTGGTGATCTCCCAGGCCCGGTAGAGCTCCTCGGTGAGCAGGTCGCGCGCGTCGGGGCCGAGTTGGGTGGTGCAGCTCCGGACGGGTGCGGACGGGGTGAGGACGGTGACCGGACCGGGGTGGGGGTCCGTCCGGTCACCGTGCAGGCTGATCGGGTCGCGCCAGTCCCAGCCCGCCCAGGTCTCGGCGAAGTACGGGAAGAGGTCGCCGTCGTGGGCGTCCGCCCGGAGGACGGTCCGGGCCGCGAGCACAGTCCAGGCGAGCGAGGGGAGCTGGCCGAAGGGGGCGGAGTACAGGCCGCGGGCCCGGGCCCAGGCCTTGACCTGCCGGGCGAGGCGGACGAAGCGGTCGTGCCGGTCGCCGACCGCCGACCGGATCGCCTGCGCGTCGGTGACGGCGCTCAGCGCGACGGCCGCGGCCTCGCCCAACTCGGCGCGGCGGGCCACGGCTTCGGCCGGGGCGACGGCGCCGGAGGAGACCACCGCGAGGTCGACCTCCAGGCCGTCCACCGTGAACCGCAGCCCCGGCACCCGGGCTCCGCGCACCTCGCGCAGCTCCCGGGCGTGCGGCAGCAGCGCCGCCAGCCGGGCGCGGATCCCGGCGAGGTCGGCCCGGCCGGGCAGTACGGCCACCAGGTCCAGGTCGGCGCCCTCCAGCGCACAGCCGAGCCGGCGCGAGCCGACGGTGTGGACCACTCCCTCGGGCAGCGCGGCGGCGATCCGCCCGGTCGACGTGCGGGCGGCGGAGCGGAGCCGCGGCGACTCGGGCCCCGACGGCCCGGGCCGCGACGGGGGGTCCGGTTCCTCGGGCAGCAGCCGGACCTCGCCGGTGCCCAGCGCCACCACGGCGCGCGGGCGCATCGGCTCGTCGCCGCGGCGGGACAGCACCACCAGCTCGCCCACCCGGGCCGTGGCCGGGTCGAGCCGGGCCGCGCAGTCGGCGGCGGCCCGCTGCGGGTCGGCGCTGCGGCCCAGGGTCAGATGGGGGGTGTAGCCCTCCGCCCGGCCCCGGCAGCGGGGGAAGCGCCGTACCAGGGCGTGCCGCAGGGCCGCCCACGAGGCGGGCGAGCCGGCGGCCGGGTCGAGCCACAGGGTGGCGTCCTCGCGGTGGCCGAAGGTGTGCACGCCGTCCAGTCGCGCGGCGAAGGGCGCCACCTCGGCGGCGGCCGCGCCCAGCAGTGGCAGGGCGCGGTCGAAGTCCGACTCCGGCACGAAGCCGAACAGCAGGTTGACGTGCGGCGGCCAGCGGTCAAACTGCGGGTCGTGGGCGGCGCGCAGGCGCTGGATCGGCGGCCACAGCTCCTCGGGGGGCAGCCAGGCGACGGCGGTGCGGGCGGTGGGCGCGCTGTCCAGGAGTCCGGCCGCCCCGTCGGCGCCGGGCGGGTCCTCGCCGAGGGCGAGGTCCACGGCCAGGCCGTAGTGGTCGGAGGGGTGCAGCCCGTCGGCCGTCGGGCGGTCGCCCAGCAGCACGGCCTCCGTGGGGCGGACGCGGTCGGTCCGGAGCAGGACGCGGTCGATCCGTCCGGCCCGGCCGGTCAGTGAGGAGACGGCGGCGAGCGGATTGGCGGCCGGGTCGAAGGTCGGGGTGTCGTCGCCCGGTCCGTGCACCTGCGTCCAGGCGTCGCGCGCCCCGAGGGCGGCCGCCGGACCCGGGCGGCCGCCGCCGCCGTGGCTGCCGCCACCGTCGTCGTCGACGTCACCGCGTCCGTCGTTGAAGTCGCCGAGGATCAGCAGCTCGCCCTCGACGCCGGCCAGCCCCCCGGCGAGCCGGATGAGTTCGGCCTGCCGGCGGACCGGGCCGTCCGGGGAGTGGTCGCTGCTCAGGTGGACGGCGGCGACGGTCAGCGGGGCGGTGCCGGTGTCGACGGCGAGGGCGGCGACGGCCTTGTGCGGCCCCAGGACGTGCCGTCCGGCCTCCAGCACCGGCAGCCTGCTGAGCAGGAGCAGCCCGTGGTCGTCGATGTCGGGCCCGGCCGGGTCGGTGCCCAGGGTGTAGGCCTCGCGGACCCAGGGCGCGGTCAGCAGGGCGGCGACCAGGGCCGGTTCGACCTCCTGCAGGGCGATCACGTCGGCATCGGCCGCCTCCAGCGCGGCGAGCAGCAGCGGCCGCCGCCGGACGGTGTGGATCCGGTCGGCGTCATAGCGGTCCCACAGGGTGTTCCAGGTGACCACCCGCAGGCGCACGGGCACCGCGCTGCCGGTGGCCGGCGTCCCGGTGGCCGACGTCCCGACCGACGCGCCCGGCCTCGGCTGCCAGCCGCCGTCCGGGCGCCAGGCGTACGGCGTCCCGGCGGTGAAGAAGGGCGCGGGCAGGCGGCGCGGCTCCGTGCGCCGTCCGGCCCCGCTGGTGTCCAGCAGGTCCGTGCCCGACGCCCGGTCCCACACCACCTGGCCGTCGGCCTCGACGAAGCGCACCCGGTGCCAGGGGATGTCGCCCGCAGCGGTGAAGGCCTCCAGGGGAACCCGCTTGGTGCGGTCGTCGCGCTGCCGCACGCCCAGGGTGAACCGGGCCGGGTCGAAGCGGGCGTCCCAGCGGATCCGCTGGCAGATCTGTTCGATGGGGCGCATCAGTCCTCCTCGCCGGCGAGGGTGCCCGCCGTGGACTCGACGGTGCCGCCCGCACCGACGTACCAGGTGCGGTGGGCCTGGCCGGGGTAGGGCGGGCTGTACCGGTGCAGCTGCGCGGTGAGCACCTCCGGCGGCACCGGGTGCGGCCGGAGGGCGTTGCGGCGCCGCAGTTCCGCCCCGTCGACGACCAGCACCACCTGGGTGAGCAGGGCGTCGCGGCGGTGGGCGGCGGCCTGGACGTGGGAGCGCTGGTGGCGGTTGAGCGAGGTGGCGTCCCAGACCACGGTGGCGGTGCCGGTCAGGGCGGCCTCCAGACGGTCCAGGCCCGCGCGCAGCACCTCGGCGTTCGCCCGCTGGTCGGCGCGCGAGCCGCGGGCGGCGCGCAGCTCGTCCAGCGAGATCCGGGCGTCGACGCCGGTGAGGGCGTCGGCGAAGGAGGTCTTGCCGCTGCCGGATGGACCGGTCAGGTGGAGCAGCCGGGGGAAGCGGCCCTCGCGCAGCCGCCAGGCGGCGGCGACCGCCTCCTCGACGGTGGAGATCCGCCCGAGCGCGTAGGCCTCGCGGGCCTGGGCCCAGCAGCGGTCGGCGGCGTCGCGGTCGAGGCCGGCCAGCTCCCGGAGCAGGCCGGTGCGCAGCCAGTCGAGCGGCGCCTCGGCCAGCAGGCCGGCCTCCTCGGCGTGCAGCGCCGACCAGGCGACCTGCTCGTGTTCCGGCGGGCTCTGGGCGGCCACCGCGGCCAGGGCGTGCAGCGCCCCGAGGTCGGCGGCGGCCGTGAGGCGGACCAGCCCGGCGCGGCGGTCCTCGTCCGGGTGGGGCCGCTGCAGGCTCGGGTGGAGCCCGACCAGGTCGGCGATCCGGCGGGCCAGCGGCAGTCCGAGCCGGCCGGCCAGCGCGGGTGCCAGCTCCTCGCGGCGGGCGGTGCGCAGCGCGGCGGCGAGCACGCCCGCGAGCCGGGCGTCGCCGGTGCGGCCGAGCGCGTCGAGCCGGTCGGCCATCTCGGCCAGCTCCTCGGGCGGGCGGAGGAGTTCGGGTAGGCCCGGGGCATCGCCGAGGGCGTCGGCGAGGACCTCGGCCAGGGCGGCCGGCTCGGGCGGGGCACCGGAGCGCACGGCCCACAGGGCGGCGTCCGGGCCGAGGCCGTTCTCGACCACGGCGGCGTGCATCCAGTGCGTGTCCGTGCGCACGTGCCGGGGGCGCACCCACTTGGCGACCCGCTGTCCGAAGTCCTCCCGGGTGAAGCCGCGGGCGGTCCGGACGACGTATCCCTCCTGGCGGTCGAGGTCCAGGCGCAGGGCGCGCAGCGCCCGTTCGTCGTAGCGGCCGCGCCACAGCACCGGCGGCGCCGGGATGCCGAGGCGGCGCAGGAAGCGGACGGTGTCGTCCCAGTCCAGGCAGTGGTCGCGGTCGGTCCAGACCGAGAATCCGTAGAACCAGCCCGCCAGGCCGGTGTACGGGATGGAGTGCCGGGCGAACAGGTTCTCCCCGCAGACGCGCCACCCGTCCGGGATCCGCCCGCCGACGCGTCCTTGCAGACCCTTGACCCAGGTCCGGGACGGGTGGTGCGCCGAGTCCAGCGACCGCGCGTGCAGGCCGTCCCGGTAGAGGGTGGTGTTCTCGCCGTCCAGCTTCTCGGTGACGACCACCTCCGCACCGGCCAGTCCGGCGAGGCTCGCGGCCCGTACGTCGTCCGCCGCCGCCCCCGGTGACCAGGGCAGGTGCGGCGTCCGAGGGTAGTGCACGCGCATGGCCGCCTCCCGGGAAGATCCGTGGTCAGCGCACACCGTAGGAGGGCTCGCAGGCATCGGCCACCGATTTTCGGGTGCGTTCCGCGGCAGCGGAGGCGGCGTCAGGCCCGGGGACCGGAGTGCGCCGTACGGACAGGGCGTGCACGATCGGCCGCACTCCCCCTGCGGAACCGTTCCACCGGCGGCGGTTCCGTGCGCCCGGGGCCTCCGGGACCGCCCGCATGCCCCGTACGGCGGGGCCGTCCGCCCTCAAACCGGCGCGAAGGAGCCCGCGCGCGGGCTCGCGCGACACCTGGCGCCATCGGTCCGGCCTTGGCAGGGATCACCCGGACGGCGGACGCTCGGTGCGCAGCCGCTCGCCGGCTGATCCCGTCCAACCAGCCCTGGGAGGGCCACCCATGTCGTTCCCGCGCGCCCGCACCGCCGTCGCCGCCCTGCTCGTCGCCGGGGCCACCGCCCTGGTCTCCCCCGCCCACGCGGCCGACGGCCACCGAGCCCTGAGCCGCTTCGACGACGGCAGCTTCGAGACGCCCAAGGCCCCCGCGAACGCGTTCACCAACCTGACCACCGGTCAGACCATCGGCCCGTGGAGCATCACCGCGGGCAACGTCGACCTGATCGGCGCCGGCTTCTGGCAGGCCGCCGAGGGCGACCAGTCGCTGGACCTCAACGGCTCCACCGCCGCCACCGTCGCCCAGAGCTTCACCACCGTCCCGGGGACCACCTACTCCGTCACCTACGCGCTGGCCGGCAACCCGGGAGGCGGGCCGGCCGTGCGGACCGGCCGGGTGCTGATCGACGGCCAGAACTTCCAGGACTTCTCCTTCGACGTCACCGGGAAGACCAGGGCCGCCATGGGCTACGTGGGGCACCAGTTCGCCTTCGTCGCGCAGGGCGCGTCCACCACGCTGAGCTTCGGCAGCACCGTGGCCGGGGCGTACGGACCGGTCATCGACAACGTCCAGGTGACGGAGTGCAAGCCCTGTTGCGGCGGGTGACCGGTCCGGGCCGCGCCGCGCAGCCAACGGCGCGAAACCCGCGGCGCAGCCCGGACAGGTGACCAGGACCCGCCCCACGCCGCCCCGCCCTTCCTCGCCCCCGGCGGAGGCGCGCACTTCGGTCCGCGGAGCCGGGCCCCCCTGGTCCGGCCTACGGAATCGATCCGGCCTACGGGTGGTACGCCACGCCGAACGCCGGTGCGGACTCCTCGAACCGGGCGAGCTGCTCGCGCAGCGCCGCCGCCGATTCGGGGCAGCGGCGTTCGAGTGCGGACCAGCCGGTGAAGCGGAGGTCACGGGGCATCGGGACGAGCCCCGTGATCGCGTCCCGGAACGCGTTCCAGTTCATCCCGTAGAACGGGGGGAACCCGAGCTCCCGCTGGAGAACGGTGTGCAGTCCGTGAACGTCGCGGACCGCGCCCACGTCGACGACCACCCGCCGGTCCGGGTCCGGATCGGGCGGCTCTCCGGGCCCCCAGAAGGACGGGAGCCACCAGCACAGCACCGACAGGTCGTCGGGCCAGGGGCGGGGGGAGGCCTCGTCCTCGTCCTCGTCCTCGAACAGGTCCGTTCGCGGATCGATCGGGCGCCATGCGCCGTCGAGCGGTTCGTCCTCGGTCGCCGGGCGGGCGAAGCGCCTGCCCCGCTGGTCGCAGGCCCCGTACGCCCGGACGTTCCGCTGGGCCTCGACGAGCGAGGGCCCGTGCGCACGGCCCCGGCCGAACGGACGGCGGAGGCGCTCCGGATCGTCCTCCCAGGCGCAGACCGGACAGACGCCGTACGACCCGGGCCAGCCGTCGGCCGCCTCGAAGACGAGGTGGCCGCAGCAGGTGCACGGACGCTTGGTATCCACCGGGGCAGTCTTTCCCGTCCTCGCGGCGACCCGCAACCGACTTGCCGCGGGGCGCCGCATGCCCGGCGCCGGGTGCCGCCGGCCGGTCGGAGGAACTGGCTGGAGGCGACCTGCGGCGGCCGGCCGGGAGGAGTGATGTGGTGCCGGCACTCGCATCGGCCCGATCGCGGAAAGGGCCTCCGGCAATCAGCTGATGGTACGTCATGGTTCATTCATTTCAATGCCAATCACCGCCCTGGCGTTGACCTCCGGCCCGTCCCGGCTATTGGCTCTGGACACCCGTTCGGCCAACGAGCGCCGGACGGAAACCCGTTGGGGAGGATCCATGCCCACACCGCACCACACCCGACTCCGCTCCACCGCCGTCGCCGGTGCGGCGGCCGCCGTCCTCGGCGCGACCGCCGTGGGACCGGCCGCCGCTCAACCCGCCGCCGCGCCACCGCGCGTCGAGAGAATCAGCCAGGCACCCGGCGGCGCGCAGGCCGACGGCGACTCCCACCTCGGCGGCCTCTCGGCGACCGGCCGCTACACCGTCTTCACCTCCGACGCCGCCAACCTCGTCCCCGGGGACACCAACGGCACCTCCGACGTCTTCGTCCGGGACCTCCTCACCGGGCGGACCGAGCGCGTCAGCGTCGCCGACGGCGGGGACCAGGCCACCGGTTCCTCCTCCGGGAAGGCGATCAGCGCCGACGGCCGCTACGTCGCCTTCGCCTCGGACGCCGCCGACCTGGCGCCCGGGGACGCCAACGGCACCTACGACGTCTACGTCCGCGACCGGGTCGCCGGGCGCACCGAGCGGATCACCGTCGGAGACCCGGCCCAGCCGCAGACCGGCGGCACCGACACCCCGGTGATCAGCTGGGACGGCCGCTACGTCGCGTTCGCCTCCGGCCGGGGGGACCTGGTGCCGGGCGACACCAATCACGTCGCCGACGTCTTCGTGCACGACCGCCGCACCGGCACCACCCGGCGCGCCAACGTCGCCGACGACGGCACCCAGGCCGAGAGCCCCGCCCGCCACCCCGCGCTCAGCGCCGACGGCGGCGCGGTGTCCTTCGTCTCCCGTGACAGCCTCTCCCCCGGCGGCGGTACGGAGGACGGCGGCACGGAGGACGGCGGCACGGAGGACGGCGACGGCACAGGCGCACCGCTCGCCAGGGCCCGCACCTACCCGCTGTACGTCCACGACCTGCGCACCGGCCGGACCCGCCCCGCCAGCATCGGCCCCGACGGTGCGACCTACGGCGTGCTCGACGGCGGGCTGAGCCCCGACGGGCGCTACGCGCTCTTCAGCTCCTACACCTCCATGGTCTCCGGCTACGCACACCCCCAGGTCTTCGTCCACGACCTGCGCACCGGCACCACCACCCTGGTCAGCACCGCCCGCGACGGCGCGCCCGGCGCCGGCGACGGCCAGTCGTACTCCCCCGTGATGACGGCCGACAACCGCCGGGTCTACTTCGCCTCGAACGCCGCCAACCTGGTGGCCGGCGACACCAACGGCGCCGCCGACGTCTTCCGACGCGACCTGTGGACGGGCACGGTCGAACGGGTCACCCTGTCCCCCGACGGCACCCAGTCCCCGGTCGAGTCGGACGGCCCCGCCATCGACGCGCTCGGCACGTCCGTGCTGATCGCCTCCGCCGACGGCGCCCTGCTGCCGGGGGACACCAACCAGCACCAGGACGTCTTCCTGCGCCGCCTGCCGCTCTTCTGACCGTCCGTCCCGCCCGGGGTCGGGAGTCGCGCGCCGGGTGGACGGCGGCGCGCTTCCGGCATCCGGGCGGGGCGGCTCCTCCACAGGACGGGGAAGCCGCGGCACTCCAGTGACGGACCGCCGCCGGCCCCGCGGAGAACGGTCAGGGAGCGTCCGCACAGAAGGTCCGCACCTGGTGGCCGGTATCGTGCCGGGGTGACCGAAGCTACCGGGTGGCCGCTGCTGTTCCTGGACGTCGACGGACCGCTCATCCCGTTCGGCGGGCCGGGGCCGTACCCGGTGTACGCCGGGGCGCGTGCCGAGGGGAATCCGCTGCTGTCCAGGATCGACCCGGGCCACGGCCCACGGCTGGCCGCGCTGCCGTGCGAAGTCGTCTGGGCCACCACGTGGATGGACACCGCCAACCTGTGCATCGCCCCGCTGCTCGGCCTGCCGCCGCTGACCGTCGTGGACTGGCCGGAGCCGTCCGACGACGAGGAGGAGCCGGACGAGTACGACGGGGTGCACTGGAAGACCCGCCCGCTCGTGACATGGGCGGGCGGGCGGCCCTTCGCCTGGGTCGACGACGAGATCACCCGCGCCGACCGCGCCTGGGTCGCCGCCCACCACCCGGCACCCGCCCTGCTCCACCGGGTCGATCCGCGGATCGGGCTGACCGACAGTGACTACGCGGCGCTCGAATCCTGGCTGCGACGGCCCTCCTGACGGCACACCGGGCCCTCCTTCGACAGGCCCGGCAGGCGGATCAGGCACTCAGCGGCTGTCGGCCTCGGAGGGGTCGCGGGCCGGTACGGAGCGCGCCGGCGTCGACGAGCCGGGTACGGCGGGCCCCGCCGGCGTCGACGAGCCGGGTGCGGCAGGCTGCCCGGGCTCGGTTCCACGGCCGACGGCCCAGCCCTCGGAGGGGTCTCCGGCCGGTACGGGGGGCCACGTCGGCACCGTCACGCCGGGCATCGGCCGCGGCTCGGGACCGAGCCCGAACTCGGCGCGGGCCGTCACCGGGTCGTCGACCTGCTCGAGTAGCCTGTTCTGGGCCATGGTGACCGTCGACAGGAGCTCGCGCTCGAAGTGCTCCCGCCGGACGTGGAGGCGAAAGAGCGGCTCGGGTCCGGACCGGTGCAACCAGGTGCGTGCGAACACCTCGCGCACCCCCTCCCAGAGCCGGGCGCGCGCCGGACCGGGCGGCGGGTCGTCGGAGCTGTCGGGCAGCAGGACGGCGGTGACCGGGTGGTTCTGCCGGTCGAAGTCGCGCAGCGCCTGCCGGTAGGGCTCCCGGCCGGCCGCCCAGGGGTCCACCAGCAGGACGCTGACCTCGTTGTTCTCCCGGGCCCGGTCCAGCATCTCGCCGAGGCCCGGGCCGATCTCCTCCAGCGAGGTGGAGTGCCCGGCGCGGGTCAGCGCCTGCTGAGCCTGCACCGCCAAGGACGGTGCGGCGGGCGGGTGGTAGGGCGCCCAGTCCCGGGCATGGCTGCCGTAGCGGCCACCGCCCGGTCCGGTGTCCTCCGAAGCGTGTCCGGCCGCGACGAACAGCCGGACCAGGCTGCCGCGGACGCCGGCGAGCGCCATCGCCCGCACCGGGAAGAAGCCCTCCACCCGCCCGAGGTCGAGGTCCCGCAGCTCGGCGACCCGCCAGGCGGCGGCCTCCCGCACCCGCTCGGCGACCGTCCGTACCACCGAGCTTCACGGACCGGCCGTCGGTCGCCAACTCGGCGCCGAGCAGCGCCATCAGGTGGTCGCGGGTTCCGCCGTCGAGGGCGGTCAGGCCGTCCTCGGCGGCACCGGCCACGGTGCGCGCCAGAACGGCGCGCGCGGCGGTGCGGCGGTGCTCGTCACCCGTGCTGTCGGCGGTGCCGGCCGCGTCGCGCAGCTCCGGGCGGTCCCGGAGTTCCGCGAGGGCGGCCTCGAAGTGGGGCAGCAGCTCCGCGGATTCCAGTGCCTCCCGCAGCTCCGGGCCGGGGGCGTAGGTCCGCAGGAACGCGGCGGACGGCGGCTCACCGGCCCGCATGAGGCCGCCCGCCGGCCGCGCGATCAGGGTGAGCAGCCGCAGCTCGTGCCACGGGTCGTGGTAGAGCACTCCCCAGGCCGCGACCTCGTCGTCGGCGGCGCTTCCTCCGCCGGTTCCGTCGTAGTCGGGGATCGAGGCGCCGCCCAGGGCCATCGAGGCGCCGAGGGCCTCGCCCCAGAAGCAGCCGTGGACCGCCGCACCGGGTCGTATCCCCGCCACACCGTCCCGGACGGCCCGCAGCGTCCGGGTGTACGACGTCGCCCGCACACCGGTGCCGTGGACGAAGACGATCGATCGGTTCATGCGTTCCCGCTCCGGCATCAGGTCCGACCGCGCCCGGCCGCACTGCGCGCTCGCTCGGATTCTAGGGCGCGGGCGCCCGGACGCGTGCGGGGTTGCGGATTTCCGGGCGCCCGCCCTTCCGACCCGCGGGTCGGCGACGGCCGGGAGGACGGGCCGGCGGGTCGGAAGGCGTCGGGTGCACGCCTGCGCTTTCGCGAAGTCGACTGTGCGGCAGGCAAGTTCAGCGCGGACGGGTTCGCGGGCTGGTCCGGGTGGAACAACCCGGAGAGGGGCGAGTCGGGGGCGGAGGCGGGGGCGGAGGCGGGGGCCGATGGACGTACTGGGCACCGCGGGGCTGGTGGCCGTCCCGGTCCTGGCCGGCTGGTCCGCGCTGCGGATCTGGCTGCGCGACGGCTCCAGGGTGCTCGACTACGCCTCCGCCGTGTTCTGGTCGGGCGTGGCGATCGAACTCGGCCTGAACGAGGGGCCCGGCTGGCTGCTGCCCGCCGGCTGCGCTACCGCCGGGGCCACGCTCGCGGCCCATCTGCTGGTGCTCGCCACCGCCGTGCTGAGGAGGCCGCCGGTCACCGTCGACCCGGCCGAGTTCCGGCGGCGGCTGCTGGAGACCTGCGCGGCGCCGAGCGCTCCGGAGGCCTTTCTCGCCGGGGTCGGCCCGGACGGGACGATCACCGTCCGGGGCCTGGAGGCCGCAGGGATCCCGCGCCACCGCCACCGCCCCGGTCCCGGCTGCGCCACCTGCTGCCTGGAGGGCATCGTCGGCGAACTCGCCGACAACGGCGCCGAGACCGTGGCCGAGTACCGGGCGCTGCTGCGCGGGCGGGCGAACCAGCTGTTCGTGCTGCGCCGCACCACCATCGGCCACCGGTGGACGGCGGAGCTCCGCCGGGTCCAGGGTTTCGCGACCCCGTTCGAGCACTCCCCCTGCCCCGAGCACCGGCTCTGACGCCGCGCCGGGCCGGGCGGCGGACGGCGACCGGACAGGGAGCGGACGGGGAGCGGACGGGTGGCGCGGGAGCGGGCGGGAGTGGTCCGGTTGGTCCGGATGCCGTCGTGCGGGTGCGGCGCGCGGGTCCTGCGGCCACGTTGAGGAGATGGACATCGTCGTCGTACTGGAACCGGACACACCGACCAACATCCGGCTCCTCGGACCGGACCACACGCCCGCGCAGCCGGAGGTCCCGGTGCGCCGCGCGCACACCGCCCCCACGGAGGCCTCCGGCGCCTGCGGTCCCCGCACCCTGTGCGGCCTGGACACCTCCGACATGACCCTCGCGCCGCACGGGGCCGAGCACCCCGACCGGCCCCGGTCCCGGCTGCACTGGCACACCTGCAGCACCTGCCGCAACGCCGGGGAGTCCCTCGTCCCCGGCGCGCCCGGTGACGGGGCCGCCGACACCGGTCCTTCGCCCGGGCCGGTGGCGATGGCGCCGTAGGCTGACCGGATGACAACTGACCGCAACACCGTGCTCGTTCCGGTGGTCCTGGCCGGACTTCTGCTCGGGACGGCCGCCTGCGCGTCGTCCGGCGGGGCCGGGGCCCCGTCCGACGGTGGCAAGCCCTCCTTCGCCAAGCTGAAGTCGACGGTGCAGGGCCTCGGTGCGGACCCGTCGTGCCCGTTCGGCCTGGACCTGGCCGGCGCGCTGAAGGCGGTCGGGATCGAGCGCGGTGTCACCCCGGCCGACGGCACGGGCGGCCGGCCGGTGCGGGCCGAGGTCGTACCGTCCGAGGAGGCCCGGCCGTTTCCGTCCGGTGTCACGCCCACCCCGGCGACGGCCTCGGTGCCCGCCCGGCCCGAGACCGTCCAGGTGTGGTGCTCCTACACCGCCGGAACGACCCCGGTGGAGATCGGCGTGCTCGCCGCCCCGGCCGAGCGGACCGCGGTCAACCTGGCCCTGCCCTACATCCAGCAGGCGGGCGGCCTCACCACCGACCAGCTGGTCGCGGCCTCCACCGACCAGCCCGCCCCCGGCACGGCCCGGACCACGCCCGGCCGCGGGACCGTCGGCATCGCCCGGCTCCCGGTCGCCGACGGGGGCGACCTGGCCCTGCTGGTCAGCCAGGGCACCGGGACGGCCGCCCCGGACCCGGCCCTGACCGGGGAGCCCCTGCGCGCGCTGGCCGAGAGGCTCGCCGCACAGCTGCACGTCTGACCGGAGGGGCGCGGCGGGCGGGCGGCCGGAGCGGCGGGCGGGAGCTCCCGCTAGCGGAGGTCCTCCAGGACGGCGCGGGCCGCGTTGTGGCCGGGGATTCCGCTGACGCCGCCGCCGCGGACCGCTCCCGCGCCGCACAGCAGGATGTCGGGGTGCGCCGTCGCCACGCCCCAGCGGGCCGCGGCGCTGTCCGGTTCCCCGGCCGCGAAGGGGAACGCCAGGTCGCGGTGGAAGATGTGACCGCCCGGCAGGCCGATCTCCCGCTCCAGGTCGAGCGGGGTCTTCGCCTCCACGCAGGGCCGTCCGTCGGCGTCCTCGGCCAGGCAGTCGGCGATCGGCTCGGCCAGCACCGCGTCGAGCTGGGCCAGGCTCGCCGCCAGGGCGCGCTCCTTGGCGGCCGGGTCGGCGAACAGCCGGGCGGGCAGGTGCAGGCCGAACAGGGTGAGGGTCTGCAGGCCCTGCCGGACGGCCTCCGGGCCCAGGATCGACGGGTCGGTGAGGGAGTGGCAGTAAATTTCCGACGGCGGCGCCGAGGGGATCCGGCCGGCCGCGGCCTCGGCGTAGGCGGTCTCCAACTGCCGGTAGCCCTCGGCGATGTGGAAGGTGCCGGCGAAGGCCTCGCGGGGGTCGGCGGCGGGGTCGCGCAGGCGCGGCAGCCGGCGCAGCACCATGTTGACCTTGAGCTGCGCTCCCTCCGGCGCGGGCCCGGGCTCCTCTCCCAGCAGCCGGGCCAGGGTCGCCGGGGCGGCGTTGACCAGGACCCGGCGGGCCGCCGCCGTCGCCTCGCCGTCCCGGTGGCGGTAGGTCACCTCGGCCTCCCCCGCGCCGCCGGTGGCGACGGCGGTGACCTCGCAGCCGGTGCGCAGCTCGGCCCCGGCCGCCCGGGCCGCCGCCGTGAGGGCGCCGGTGACCGCGCCCATGCCGCCGACCGGGACGTCCCAGTCGCCGGTGCCGTTGCCGATCACGTGGTAGAGGAAGCAGCGGTTCTGCCGCAGCGAGGGGTCGTGGGCGCGGGTGAAGGTGCCGATCAGGGCGTCGGTCAGCACCACGCCGCGGACCAGGTCGTCGGCGAAGGACTCCTCGATCGTCTCGCCCAGCGGCCGTTCGAACAGCGCGGTCCAGGCAGCGTCGTCGCCGAGCCGGCCGCGCAGTTCGGCCCGGGTGGGCAGGGGTTCGGTGAGGGTCGGGAAGACCGCCTCGGCGACGCTCCCGGTCATCGCGTAGAAGCGCCGCCAGGCCTCCCACTCGCGGTCGGTGCCGATCAGCGCGCGGAAGGACTCCCGGGTGCGGCCGGCGTCGGCGGCGTCCACCAGCAGCCCGGTGGGCCGCCCGTCCCGGACGGCGGGGGTGTACGAGGCGATCCGGCGCCGTCGCAGCTCCAGGCGCAGGCCGAGCTCGCGCACCAGGGTGCGGGGCAGCAGGCTCACCAGGTAGGAGTAGCGCGACAGCCGGGCGTCCACACCGGTGAACGCCGGGGCCGACACCGCCGCGCCGCCGAGCCCCGGGAGCCGTTCGAGCAGCAGCACCCGGCGGCCGGCGCGGGCCAGGTACGCCGCCGCCACCAGGCCGTTGTGGCCGCCGCCGACGATCACGACGTCGTACCGGGAGGACGGGTTCGCCATGTCCGGCACGGTACGCCACCCGGGCGGTCCGGGGAACAGCGACGGGCGGCGGCCCGGCGGGGCGGTCCGGCGGTCAGTCGCCCGCGGCGAGGCGGACGGTGACGCTGTGCTCGGAGCGGACCAGGCGCAGCATCGGGCAGCGGGCGTCCGCGGTGGCCAGCAGGTCCGCCAGTTCCTGCGGCGCGGCCGGGCCGCTCAGCTCGACCTCCGCCGTGAGGTCGTAGGGCACGGCGGGTGCCTCGGTCGGCACACCGAAGAACCGGGCGTCGTTGTTGCGGGCGTTCACCCGGACCTCGACCCGGTCCAGCGGGACGTCCGCCAGCGCCGCGACGCACAGGACCGTGTGGGTCAGGCAGGTGCTGACCACCGCGCAGAACAGCTCCGGCGAGGACGGGCCGAGGCCGAACCCTCCGATGTCGGGCCCGCCGTCGCCGATGAAGGACCAGTCCCCCACCCGGACCTTGCGGACCCCGGTCGCGTCGTCGGCCACGCAGACCGCGCCGACCTCCTCCTCCCAGTCCGAGCTCTCCGGCCGCCGCCGGGCGGCGTCGCGCATGGCCGCGCCCTTGTCGCGCAGGTGCTCGGCCAGTCCGGGCCGGGGTATCGCAGGTGTGTGCGTCATGGCCCGTAGCGTACGGGTCGGGGCGCGGTCATGATCCGGCGGTGGCGGCTTCCAGGGTGGTCGCCATGACCGGGCTGGTGAAGGTGTTCGTGGCGTCGCCCGTGGAGAGGTGGTAGGAGCCCCACTTGAAGTAGTTGCGGTCGCCGTCCCAGGTGGTCCCGGTGAAGGTGCCCGAGCCGGTGGTGAAGGTCTGCTTCACGCCGTCGAACCAGAAGTCGATGGTGCCGTCGGTGCGGCCCAGGCGGATCTTCAGCGCGTAGGAGTGCCACTGGCCGTTGGCGGTCGGCGCGGTCCAGAGGGTGTGGGCGACGTGGTCGGTGTCCCACTCCTGGAGGCGGATGCGCTTGGTCGTCGCGTCGATCTCGATCGGGTGGTTGGCCGTGCCGGTGCTGGGCGAGCACTTGAGCTGGAAGACGTAGCGGCTGTTGGTGTCCTTGATGTCCAGCTTGGAGGACCAGCCGAGGTAGAAGGTGTCGCCCTCCGTGAGGTTGGGGCCGAGCGTCTCGCAGCGCTCCTCGCCGGCGGCCTGGAAGGCGCGCCAGACGCTGCCCTTGGCGGGGTCCTGGACGACGCCGAAGTTGCCCGTGGCGCACTGGACGCCGGTGAAGGAGGACGGGCCCTGGGCGGTGCTCGGGGTCCACAGGACGGTGCCCGCCCCGGGGGCGGGGCTGTCGGCGGCGGAACTGTCGGCGGTGGCCCAGCCGCAGGAGAGCGCGAGCGCGGTGGCGGCGGCGAGGCCGACGGTGGTCCTGCGGTGGCGGGGCAGAAGGAACATGCTTCTCCCGGTGGATGAGTGGCCGCTCCGGACGTAGGAGGAGATTCGACCACCCTTCGTTCGGCCGGGCCAAGCAGAACGGCCGGAGAAGGCCCTTTCGGGCACCTCTCCGGCCGGCGGCGTCACCGGGCGCGGCGCTACCGGGCGCGCGGCTCCCCCGGGTCCTGGGAGTCGGTGTCGTAGGAGGAGGTGCCCTCGTCCAGCAGCGGCTCCTGCGTCTTGAGGTGCGCGGGGGCCAGGGCCCGCAGCACGTGGTAGCCGGTGATGACGACCAGGGTGCCCAGGGCGATGCCGCTGAGGCTGAAGGTGTCGGTGAACTTCAGGGTGACGTTGCCGATGCCGATGATGATGCCCGCGGCGGCCGGCACCAGGTTCAGCGGGTTGCGCAGGTCCACCCCGGACTTGATCCAGATCTGCGCGCCGAGCAGGCCGATCATGCCGTACAGGATGACGGTGATGCCGCCGAGCACCCCGCCGGGGATCGCGGCCACGACGGCGCCGAACTTCGGGCAGACGCCGAACAGCAGCGCGAAGCCCGCCGCGGCCCAGTAGGCGGCGGTGGAGTACACCCGGGTGGCGGCCATGACGCCGATGTTCTCGGAGTAGGTGGTGTTCGGCGGACCGCCGAGCGCGGTGGACAGCATGGAGCCGACGCCGTCCGCGGAGATCGCGGTGCCGAGCTTGTCGTCCAGGTTGTCGCCGGTCATCTCCCCCACGGCCTTGACGTGCCCGGCGTTCTCCGCGACCAGCGCGATCACCACGGGCAGCGCGACCAGGATCGCGGACCACTGGAAGGAGGGGCCGTGGAAGGCGGGCAGGCCGATCCAGTCCGCCTGGCCGACGCCCGACAGGTCCAGGCGCCAGTGGTCGGTGAGCTGTCCGCTCCCGTCCACCGAGTGGATCATGCCGAAGACCCGGTCGAACAGCCAGGAGATCCCGTAGCCGAAGAGCAGGCCGAGGAAGATCGCCACCCGGGACCAGAAGCCGCGCAGGCAGACCACGGCCAGGCCGGTGAACAGCATCACCAGCAGCGCCGTCCACTGGTCCTGCGGCCAGTACGTCGAGGCGGTGACGGGAGCGAGGTTGAAGCCGATCAGCATGACGACGGCGCCGGTGACGATCGGCGGCATCGCGGCGTGGATGATCCGCGCCCCGAACCGCTGGACCGCCACGCCCACCAGGAACAGCGCCACACCGACCACGAAGACGGCGCCGGTGACCGTCGCGCTGGTGCCGCCCTGCGCCCGGATCACCGCGGCCACGCCGACGAAGGAGAGCGAGCAGCCGAGGTAGCTGGGCACCCGGCCGCGGGTCGCGAGCAGGAAGATGACGGTCGCGACGCCGGACATCATGATCGCCAGGTTGGGGTCGAGCCCCATCAGCACCGGCGCCACGAAGCTCGCGCCGAACATGGCCACCACGTGCTGGGCGCCGAGCCCTGCCGTTCGGGGCCAGGAGAGCCGTTCGTCGGGGCGGACGACCGCTCCCGGTGCGGGCGTACGCCCGTCACCGTGCAGCTTCCAGCGCACGCCGAGATCCATGTGGGGGTTCGCTTTCTCTGTACTTCCGTGGGGCTTTCCGCACCATTGTCCTGGTCGCCCGGCCTTTCGTGTGCCACCGCCCCCCTGCTGACCTGCGCGGTTCCCGATCACCGTGGTCGCGCCCGGCGGTCGCGCCCGTTCGGTCGGGACGGCTCGGAACCGCCCGGCGGAGGATCGGTTCCGCTTCGGGGCGGGGGCGGAACCCTTGCGGGCGTGGAGCAGGGCGGCGGCCGGCGGGAGGGGGCGGCTGCCGAGCAGGGCGAGGCCGTCACCGTGCGCGAGCTCGTCGGCGAGGGCGGCGGCCGGCAGCTCCGCCCCCAGCACGGCGAGGTTGGCGCCCTTGGCGGCGGGCCGGCGACGGGCCGGCCGGGGGCGGCGCGGTGTTGGGCGTGGATCCGGGCCTGCTGCTGGAGGTCGGGCCGCGGGAGGCCGCCCACGGCCCGGCGGTCCGTCCCGGACCCGGCTGAACACCGGGACCGGGCGCGGGATCGGGGCCGGGGGGGGGACCGGTCAGGCGGTGGCCTCCGCCGCCGCGCGCCCGGCCGCGCGCCCGGAGAACAGGCAGCCGCCGAGGAAGGTGCCCTCCAGCGCGTTGTAGCCGTGCACCCCGCCGCCGCCGAACCCGGCGGTCTCGCCGGCCGCGTAGAGGCCGGGCACCGGTGTGCCGTCGGCGCCGAGCGCGCGGGAGTCGAGGTCGGTCTGGATGCCGCCGAGCGTCTTGCGGGTGAGCACGTGCAGCCTGACGCCGATCAGCGGGCCGGCGGCCGGATCCAGCAGGCGGTGCGGTGCCGCGGTGCGGCCGAGCCGGTCACCCAGGTAGCGGCGGGAGTTGTGCAGACCCTGCACCTGGGCGTCCTTGCTGAAGGGGTTGGCCAGCTGCCGGTCCCTGGCCTCGATCTGGCGGCGCATCGCCGCCGCGTCCAGCAGCGGGGTCCCGGTCAGCGCGTTCATCCCGGCGACCAGCTCCTCCAGCGTGGCGGCGGTGACGAAGTCCTCGCCGTGCCGCTTGAACGCCTCCACCGGGGCGGGCGCGCCCTTGCCGAGCAGCCGTTCACGGACGAAGGCCTTGCGGTCGCCGGCGGTGATGTCGGGGTTCTGCTCGGAGCCGGAGAGCGCGAACTCCTTCTCGATGATCTTCTGGGTGAGCACGAACCAGGAGTGGTCGTGACCGGCCAGCCCGGGGGCGGTGCGCAGATGGCGCAGGGTGCTCAGGGTGTCGTAGCCGGGCAGGCAGGGCTCGGGCAGGCGGCGGCCGAGGGCGTCGAACCACATCGAGGAGGGGCCTGGCAGGATCCGGATCCCGTGGCCGGGCCAGATCGGGTCCCAGTTGTGCAGGCCCTCGGTGTAGTGCCACATCCGGTCGCTGTTGACCAGGCGCGCCCCGGCCTCGGCGCTGATGCCGAGCATCCGGCCGTCGACATGGGCGGGGACGCCGGTGACCAGGTGCGCGGGCGGGGTGCCCAGCCGGGCGGGCCAGTGGGCGCGGACCAGGTCGTGGTTGGCCCCGATGCCGCCGGCGGCCACCACGACGGCCTGGGCGGACAGCTCGAAGTCCCCGGTCTCCTCGCGACTGGAGGCCGCGCCGCGGGCCGCGCCGTCCTCGGCCAGGACGCGGCCGCGCACGCCGGTCACCGCGCCGTCGGTGACCACCAGCCCGTCGACCCGGTGGCGGTGCCGGAAGGTCAGCAGCCCGGCGGCGGCCGCTCGCCGGGCGGAGCGGACGAAGGGCTCGACCACCCCGGTGCCGGTGCCCCAGGCGACGTGGAAGCGGGGCACCGAGTTGCCGTGCCCGTCGGCCCGCAGGTCGCCGCGCTCGGCCCAGCCCACCGTGGGCAGGAAGCGCAGCCCGTGCCCGGCCAGCCAGGAGCGCTTCTCCCCCGCGGCGAACTCGACGTACGCCCGGGCCCAGCGCACCGCCCAGCGGTCCTCGTCCTCCCGGCGGTCGAACTGCGCGCTGCCCTGCCAGTCGCTCCAGGCGAGCTCGAAGGAGTCCTTGACGCGCATCCGGCGCTGTTCGGGCGAGTCGACCAGGAACAGACCGCCGAAGGACCACCAGGCCTGGCCGCCGAGGTTGGCGGCGTTCTCCTGGTCGACGAGGATCACCCGGCGCCCCCGGGAGGTCAGCTCGTGCGCGGCGGTGAGTCCGGCCAGGCCGGCTCCGACGATGATGACGTCAGTGTCCATGGGTGTCCTCGGGGAAGTGCCGTCACGGGGCTGCTCGGAGGGCGGAGCGGCGACCGCGGGGGCGGTGCGCGAGGCCGGGCCGCCGGGGACCGCCGACTGCGGTGCGCCGCCGGGGAGTTGGCGTCCGGTCGGCGCGCGCCTCGGCGTCCTCGGCCGCACGTCAGGGGCGGGAAGTGACGGAAACGGTACAGTGTCCGGTTTTCGGCGACAAGACTCCGCCCTGGCCGCGGCTCCCCGCCCGGCGCCGCCTGCGCCGGGCCCGCCCGCAGGGGTCCGAGCCGCCCGCCCCTTCACGAAACTTCCCCGAAGAAGACCCCGTTAGGCCCTTGACCAGCGAGGGTCGTTAGTATGTATCCGCACGTGAGGCCCGGCAGACGGCTTCCCGTCGCACGCCCTGGGCCGACGACGCCCCCTGCCGCGTGCCCCGTCCGTCTGCCGACACCCCGTGGTACCGCCCGTGACCCTCGACGCCGGGCGGGCCGCGCGGGTCGCCGAACCAGGGCCGACGAGGAGCGATGTGACGGTACACCGACCGGGGCGGGTGCGGCCGCGGCCCGGTACCTGGGCCCCGCCGGCCGGTGGACCACTCCCCGCCAGCCCGTGTTCCCCGGGGGTTCCGATCGTTCGGGTACCCCTGGACCCGGGAGAACCGCGCCGCCCCTTGCCCGGCGCGGCCCCTTCCCGCCCGCATCCACCAACGACACGTCAGCTCAGGTACCTCCATGCACCCCCATACCGCCCCCATCGACGGCTTCCATTACGGCTGGATCAACCCGGTCCTCTCCTACGTGGTCGCCTGCATCGGAGCCGCGCTCGGCCTCCGCTGCACCGTCCGCGCCCTCAGCCTGCCGCCGCGCCGGCGGCTCGGCTGGCTGCTGCTCGGCGCCGCCGAGATCGGCTGCGGCATCTGGACGATGCACTTCATCGCGATGCTCGGCTTCACCGTCACCGGTTCGACCATCCTCTACAACGTGCCGATGACGCTGTGCAGCCTGCTGCTGGCGGTCGTGGTCTGCGGCCTCGGCATCCTCTACGTCGGCTACCGGCCGCGCGGCCTGGCCACGCTGCTGATCGGCGGCACCGTCATGGGCCTGGGCGTCGCGGCGATGCACTACCTCGGCATGGCGGCGATGCACGTCCAGGGCCGGGTGTCGTACGACACGATGATCGTGGCGGCCTCGATCGCGATCGCCGTGGCCGCGTCCGCCACCGCGCTGTGGATGACGCTGAACATCACCGGCCTGCCGGCCTCCCTGGCCTCGGCACTGATCGCCGGAGTCGCCGTGGTCGCCATGCACTACACCGGCATGGCCGCGGTCTCGGTCACCCTGGACGGCCGCACCCCGGTCGGCGGGCTGCCGGCCTCGCAGTTCATCACCCCGCTCGCGGTGGCGATCCTCGTGCTGCTCGCGCTCGGCGGGATCGCGCTGATGCTGTCGCCGCAGGACACCTCGCTCTCGGGCCGGGCCGATGCCGCGCGGCCGGAGCCGGTGCGGGTGCCGCTGTTCGAACGGCAGGGGTGATCCGGCCCCGGACCACCCGGACGGCCCGGCGCGGGAGGCTCCCGCGCCGGGCCGTCGCCCGTTGTCCCCGCGGGGCCTACGGCCGGGCGGCCGGGCAGTCGGTGTCCTGGGCGGGCAGCACGCCGTCCAGGAGGTAGCGGTCGACGGCGGCGTCCACGCAGCTGTCGCGCGGCGCGAACATGCCCGCGTAGACGGTGTGCCGGAAGGCGCCGCGCAGCGTCACCAGGCGGGAGCCGGTCAGCGCGCGGTGGGCGGACAGCTGGCCCGGGTAGGTGGCGGCCGGGTCTCCGTCGGCGCCGACCAGCAGGACCGGCACGGCGTTGCGCACCCGGGTGGGCGGTTCGGCGGGCTCGGCGGGCCAGTAGGTGCACGGCGTGAGGTTGCGGGTGAGCGGGCCGAACAGCGGCTCGTCGGCCCGGTGGGCCTGGATGTCGCGGTAGTAGCCGAGCGGATCGCGCGAGGCGGCGCGGTCGGCGCACATGATCGCGGTCTGCACGGCGGCGTAGCCGCCCGTGTCAGGGGCCGTCAGGCCGGCCAGCACCGCTTCCAGCCGCGCGGTCGGCTCCGCCGGACGGCCCTCGGCCGCGTCGGCCAGGACGCGCACCAGCGCGGAGAACTCCTCGTAGGCGGCGGCGTCGTCCCCGGCCGCCACCGACCACAGCACCTGCGGCAGGGCCCGGGCGTCGACCCGGTGGGTGCCGACCGCCAGCGGCGCGCGCCCGGCGGCCAGGCGCACCCGTTCGACCGCGGCCAGCACCTCGGCGGTGGTCGCGCCCAGGTGGTGGCGGTCGTCGTGGCGGGCCGCCCAGGCGGCCCAGGCGGTGAGCGCGGCCGCCATCGCGGGGCCCTGGGTGGCGGTCAGGTCGGGTCCGAAGCGGTCCGGGTCCATGGCGGCGTCGAACACCACCCGCCCGACCCGGTCCGGGAACAGCTGGAGGTAGACCTCGCCGAGGTAACTGCCGTAGGACGAGCCGAGGTAGGAGATCCTCGGCTCGCCGAGGACCGCGCGCACCAGGTCCATGTCCCGGGCGGTGTTGCGGGTGGAGATGTGCGGCAGCAGCTCGCGGTACGGCGCGCAGCGGGTCGCGAGGTCCTTGGCGACCTCGGCGGACCGGTCGAAGGTCAGCCGGTCGGGGCCGGCCGAGCCGGGGCCGGCCGCGGGCCAGCCGCAGTCGAGGGGGGTGCTGGCGCCGACGAAGCGCGGGTCCATGCCGACGATGTCGTAGCGGGCGCCCAGGTCGGGCGCGGCCCCGCGCAGGGCGAGGGCGAGGTCGCGGGCCGGGACGCCGGGGCCGCCGGGGTTGTAGAACAGCGTGCCCAGGCGGCGGGCCGGGTCGGTGGCGGGCAGCCGGGAGAGGGCGACCCCGACGGTCCGCCCCTCCGGGCGGCGGTAGTCGAGGGGGACCGCGACCTCGGTGCAGCGGGCGCCGGCGGCGTCGAGATCGGCTCCGGCGGTGTCGTCCGGGCCGGTGGCGCAGGCGTGCCAGGACGGCTGCTGCCCGCGCAGCGCGGCGAGCGGATCGGCGGTGGCCGACGCGCCCGGCGGCGGCGCGGTGGCGCCGGCCGCCGGTACGGCCGACGCTGCGAGAACGGTAAGGGCCAGGGCCGCCACAGCGGCGGCCGGCCTAGCGGCGCGGATCACGGTTTTCCCCTCGGGTGCTTCAACGGGCCGTCGGGGCGACGGTAGGCGCGGACGCCCGGCGGGCGCATCCGCCGCCGGTACCGCTCTCCCCCGCCGAAGTACCTCTCCACTTCTGCTACTTCAGGACCACGCGCCCCAGGGGCGGGGGCGGCCGCGTCCTGCGGGCCCGGGGACGCTCGCAGGACGCGGCCGGTGCTCCGGGGGCTACGCCCCGGTGGTCGTGGTGGTGTCGGTGCGGCCCTCCAGGACGACGGCCGGCTCCAGCGGGGAGGCGATCTCCTGGCCCTTGCTGTGCGAGGCCCAGTCGCGGATGCCGACGAGGACCATGACGAAGAAGATCCCGTAGACGATGCCGGAGAAGTACAGCTCGGAGTGGATCGCGAGGGGGACGCCGACCAGGTCGACGGCCAGCCAGACGAACCAGAACTCCACGTACCGGCGGGCCTGGGTGTACATCGCCAGGATCGAGCCGATGAAGATCCAGGCGTCGGCGAGGACCATCCACCAGGGGGCGCCGGGGTAGAAGGAGGCATCGGTCGCCTTGAGCAGGGAGGCGAACGCGAAGGTGCCGACGGCCATCACGGCGATCAGGACCGACCGCTCCCGCCAGGAGGCCCAGCGGACGTTGATCGTGCCCTCCTGCTGCCGGCTGCGCCGCCAGGTGGCCCAGCCCCAGGACGCCGAGGCGATGATGACGACCTGCCGGGCGGCGTTGCCGCCGAGGTGGACGTTCAGGCTGGCGATGAGCAGCAGGACCGAGCCGAGGATCTGCACGGGCCAGGCGACGAGGGAGCGGCGCAGGGCGAGCCAGACGGTCGCGAGCGCCAGGATGTTGCCGAAGAAGTCCGACCAGTAGACGGGGATGCCGAAGAAGCTGAACTGCTCGTTCAACCATTCGAGTGCGCTCATGACCTACACCTTTGTTTGCTGGGGGAACAAGCCTGGGTGTGAGCTGCGGCCCCGCGAGGGGGGACGGGGCCGGTGACGAGGCGTGGGGCACGGCGGTGGGGGTGGCGCCGTGCGTGCGGGGGGTGCCTCAGGGGGATGTGACGGTGCTGCGGTGCGCGGCGAGCGCTTCGTCGCGGATGCGCCGCCCGCGGTCCGAGGCGAGGAGGGCCTCGGAGCGCCGGACGTCCTCCCGCACGGCGCGCACCAGCGCGGCGGGGGACGGGAACTTCACGGTGTCGCGGATCCGTTCGGCGAACCAGACGGTGACCCGCTCGCCGTAGACGTCCTCGTCGAGGTCGTGGCAGTACGCCTCGACATGGACGTCGGCGGTGTCGCAGAAGGTCGGGTTGGACCCGACGCTGATCGTCGCCGGGTGGGCGGCGCCGGTGCGGTGGCGGACCACCCAGCCGCTGTACACCGCGGCCGGCGGGACCGGGGAGTCCGGACCGGCCGCGATGTTGGCGGTGGGGAACCCGAGCCCGTGGCCCCGGCCGGCGCCGTGCACCACCGTGCCGGTGAGGTGCGGGCGGGCGGCCGGGGTTCGGGGCCCGGGAGTCTCAGCCATGGGGCAGGAGCTCGCGGAACTGGCTGGTGTGGAACACCAGCGGCTCCACGCCGGCGAAGAGTTCGACGCTCAGCAGTTCCAGGAGCACGATCTCGTGGTCGCCGCCGTCGTAGGTGGCGCCGACCCTGGCGGTCAGCCAGAGCGCGGCGTCCTCGATGAGGACCGCGCCCTCGGGCGTCGCCGTCCAGCCGACGCCGTCGAAGCGCCTGGCCTCGCGGGAGGCGAGGCGCCGGCAGAGCGCGCCCTGGCCGCTGCTGAGCACGCTCAGCCCCACCACCGGGGCCTGCGCCAGGCGCGGCCAGGTGGTGGAGGTGCGGGCGACGCTGACGGCGACCATCGGCGGCTCCAGGGATATCGAGACGAAGGAGCTGGCGGCGAAGCCGACCGGCTCGTCCCCGCGCAGCGCGCTGATCGCGACCACGCCGGTGGGGTAGGCCCCGAAGGCCTGTCGCAGGGTCGCCGCGTCCAGCTCCGCCGGCGCGGACGTCCCGGCCGGGTCGTCGGCAAGGGTGGCCATGGTCATCGACATCCTCTCGTCATCCTCTCGTCGCGGGTGCGGTACTGCTCAGTGCCGGTACCGGGCGGCGGGGTGGCTGGCCGGCAGCGCGCGGTCGCCCGAGCCGGTGAGCCGCTCGCGCAGGCTCTCGCCCTCGGTGTACTCGCCGCGGAAGACCCCGCGGGCCCGGAGGATCGGCAGCACCGACTCGACGAACTCGGTCGTCGAGGCCGGCTGGACCGCCGGGGAGAGCAGGAACCCGTCCAGGTCGGCGCCTTCGGCGAGGGCGCAGATCTCGTCGGCGATCTCCTCGGGCGTGCCGACGACCGGGCGCGCGCCCACGCCGTGGGTGTGCCAGTCGGCGAGGACGTCGCCGACGGTCTTGCCGGCGAAGCGGGCGACCTGGGTCTGCGACATCTCGGTGGAGAGCTCGGTCATGGGCGTGTCGGGCGCGTAGGAGGAGAGGTCGAGCCCGGTGAACATGGCGTAGCTGGCGACGGTGACCTCGGGCCGCTGGGCGTCCAGGATCCGCTGGTAGCGGCGCTCGGCGTCGGAGGTGGTGGCGCCGACGACGCAGGAGAACGCCGACATCACCTTGACCTCGTCGGCCCGGCGGCCGGCCTTGACGGCCTCCTCGCGGATGGCGGCGGTGTGCGCGGCGAGCTGGGCGACCGAGCCGCTGCCCACGAACATGCACTCGCCGTGGCGTCCGCCGACCCGGCGGCCGGCGGGCGAGGCCCCGGCCTGGAAGAGGACGGGCGTGCCCTGCGGGGAGCGCGCGGTGTTGCCGTAGCCGTGCGAGCGGAAGAACGGTCCCTCGTGGCTGACCAGGTGGACCTTGGCGGGGTCGGCGAAGCGGCCGTCCTTGTCCTTTTCCAGGGCGTCCGGTTCCCAGGCGCCCTCCCAGTACTTGTAGACGAGGTCGAGGAAGTCCTCGGCCATCCGGTAGCGGTCGTCGTGCGCCACCATGTCCATGCCGAAGGCCTTGACCGCGGTGTCGGCCGTGCCCGTCGTGACGACGTTCCAGCCGATCCGGCCGCCGGAGAGCTGGTCGAGGGTGGCCATCCGGCGGGCGAAGGCGTACGGCGGCTCGACCAGGACGGAGCCCGTCATCACCAGGCCCAGGTCGGTCGTCGTCGACAGCAGCGCGGAGGCCACCACCACCGGGTCGAGCCGCGGCAGGTCCAGGGTCTCCTCGGTGGCGATCGCCGGGCGGCTGCCGTCGATCTCCGACCAGCCCCAGGCGTCGGCCAGGAAGAGGAAGTCCAGCTTGGCGTCCTCGCAGATCGCGGCGAGCTCGCGCCAGTACCCGAGGGTGTCGAAGAGGTGCCGCCGGCTGTCGGGGTGGCGCCAGGTGGCGGTGCCGCTCGCGTTGGTCTGGGCGTTCTCGAACAGGCCGATCTTGAGGTTCTTCATGGGTGGTTCTCCGTAGTGCTGTGAGGGACCCGTGGGGGGAGGTGTCAGGGGGCGGAGGGGAGGGAGGGGGCATCGAGCTGGGCCGCGTAGGGCATGGAGGACTGGGCGCCGAGGCCGGTGACGGCGTGCGACGCGGCGCGCACGGCCCGTTCGACGGCGGCCGGCAGGGCGGTGCCGCGGCCGAGGGAGTCCGCGAGGGCGCCGCAGAAGGTGTCGCCGGCGCCGACGGTGTCGACCGCGTCCACGCGCGGCGCGGGGACGTGGGCGACGCCGCTGCCGTGGGCCTGCCTGAGCAGGGCGCCGTCGGCCCCGAGGGTCACCACGACGGCCCGGCACGGGAGCGCGGCGTGCTCCAGCAGCTCGCGCGCCTCGGCCGGGCCGGCGGGCCGGGCGGCGCCGAGCAGGGAGGCGAGTTCGCCGAGGTTGGGGACCAGGACGTCGACCGCCGCCAGCACCCGCGGGTCGACCGGGCGGGCCGGTGCGGGGTTGAACACGACGGTCCCGCCCTGCTCGCGGGCCCGCAGGACCGCGAGGTCGACGACGTCGGGGGCGATCTCGTTCTGCACCAGGACGACCTCGCCCAGCGAGCGGACCAGCCGCTCGGGCAGGTCCTCCACCGCGAGGGCGGCGTTGGCCCCCGGGTTCACCACGATGGTGTTCTCGCCCGCGCCGTCGACGACCACGGCGGCGAGTCCGGTCGGTTGCCGCTCGTCCGTCCGCACCGCGCCGACGTCGACGCCCTCGGCGGAGAGCGCGGCCAGCAGGCCGGCCGCGTCCGCGCCCACCCGGGCCACCAGGCGCACCCGTGATCCGAGGCGGGCGGCCGCGACCGCCTGGTTGGCGCCCTTGCCGCCGGCCCCCTCGGCGAAGTGCCGCGCGAGCACGGTCTCGCCGGGGTGCGGCAGGCCCTCGACGCTCAGCACGAGGTCGCGGTTCACCGAACCGACGACGGTGATGGACGGCATTGAGGCTCCTTTGGGAGATCGATTTCCGACATGCTGTACCAGCACCCCCCGGCCGTCAAGTAGCCTCCTCGTGAAAAGACCGCCCCGATGTCGTGGCCTCCGACCGCCCACCCCTCCCGAAGGACACCCCACGTGACAGCGCCCCGACTCCTCGACGTGGCCGAGGCCGCCGGCGTCTCCCGCGCGACGGCCTCACGGGTACTCGCCGGCACCCCGCGCAACGTCGACCCCGAGCTCGCCCGCCGGGTCGAGGAGGCCGCCCGGCGGCTGGGCTACCAGGCCAACCACTCCGCCCGGGCGCTGCGCACCGGCACCACCGGCGCCATCGGCATCGTGGTCCCCACCCTCGCCAACCCGTACTTCGTCCAGCTCGCCGACGCCATCGCCCAGCACGTCCGGGCCGCCGGCGGCACGCTGATGGTCTCCGACGCGGCGAACGACCCGGCGATCGAGGCCGAGCAGATCGACACCCTGCTGGCCGGCCGGGTCGACGGCCTGTTCGTCGTCCCGGTGTCGGCCACCGAGTCCGGCCCCGCCCTCCGCAGCGCCGCCGCCCGCCACCCCGTCGTGCTGTTCGACCGCTGGGCCACGGGATCCGGCACCGTCGCGGTGACCCTCGACAACGCGGCGGCCGTCCGACTGCTCGTCGACCACCTGGAACAGACGGGCCGTCACCGGATCGCGCTGGTCGCGGCGGACCAGGCCTCCTCCTCGGGCGCCGAGCGCCTCGCGGCCTTCACCGGGCTGCAGGGCGAGGGCGCCACCACCGTCCTGCTGCCCAACTTCACCACCGACGCCGGGCGGACGGCCGGGCGGCGGATCGTCGAGCAGCGCGACCGGATCGACGCCGTCGTCTGCGGGGCGGACGTGCTCGCGGTCGGGCTCGTCAGCACCCTGCACCGCTCGTCGGTCGCGGTGCCCGGGAAGATCGCCGTCACCGGCTTCGACGACACCGAGATACTCGAACTCTTCGACCCGCCGATCACCTCGATCCGCCACCCGCTGTCCGCCATGGCCGAACGCGCACTGACCCTGCTTCAGGCGCCCGCCCGGGAACGAACCGAGCGGGTCGAGCGCTTCCAGCCCCAGCTGGTCGTCCGCGCCTCGACCGACACCGGCTCCTGACCCGCCGTCACTCCTCGGCCCCCGTCGCGCGGACGGGGGTCCCGCCGGCGGCCGGCGACCGACGGGCCAGCAGCTTGCCCAGCTCCCAGAGCAGCAGCAGCGCGACGGCCGCCAGCAGCGCCCAGCCGAACTGCCGGGCGTCGAGATCGGTGGTCCCGAGGAGGCGGTGGAACGCGTCCATCTGGGTGACCAGCACCGCCAGGACGAACTCCGCCAGCGCGGCGATGTTCATCTGCCGGCTGTCGAAGGTGCTGACGGTCAGCACCGAAGCGCGCTCGCTGCGGCACTCGAAGGCCGCCACGATCAGGCAGAGTGCGAAGGCGGTGAACGCGATCGAGTTGCCGACCCGCAGGCTGTCGTAGTGCGCCTCGCCCAGTTTGATCAGCCCCAGCAGGGCGACCGTGACGGCCAGCCCGGCGAGCCCGACGGTGGCCACGACCGGCCCGGTCAGCACCGTCTCGCCGCGCGGGCGCGGGGTGCGCCGCATCAGGCCCGGGCTCTCCCGGTCGAAGCCCAGGGCGAAGCCGAACGGGGCGTTGACGACGAAGTGGATCCACAGGACCTGCGCGGGCGTGAACGGCTCCCCCGCCGCGAGGTTGAGGACCGCGGCCCCGAGGAAGGTCAGCACGAAGGTCACCAGGAGCACCAGCACGAACCGGATGTACTTGGTGAGGTTGTCGTAGAGCTTCCGCCCCTCCGCCACGGCGTGGACGATGGTCGCGAAGTTGTCGTCGGCGAGGACCATCCGACCCGCGTTCTTGGCGACGTCGGTGCCGCTGCCCATCGCGATGCCGATGTCGGCGGCCTTGATGGCGGGCGCGTCGTTCACCCCGTCACCGGTCATCGCGACCACGTCGCCCTTGCGCTTGAGCGTGTCGGCGAGCAGGACCTTGTGCTCCGGCGCGACCCGGCCGACCACGCCGATGGCGTCGATCCGGGCCAGCCGCTCCCGCTCGGGCAGCGCGGCGAAGTCGGCGCCGAGCACGGCCTCGCCCTCGATGCCGAGCTGCCGGGCGATGGCCGCGCCGGTGGTGACGTCGTCCCCCGTCACCATCCGGACCCGGATGTGGGCGGCCTGCGCGCTGGCGACCGCGGCCCTGGACTCCTCGCGCGGCGGGTCGACCATGCCCACCAGGCTGGTCATCCGCAGGTCGGTGACGAGCGCCAGGAGGTCGCCGTCCGGGTCGAAGTCCGCCGGGTCGAGGTCCCGGACGGCCCCGGCCATCACCCGCAGGCCCTCGCCCCCCATCCGCTCGGTCTGCGTCCGGGCCCGCTCGCCGAGGTCCTGGTCCCAGGGGATGCCCGCCCCGCCCGCCAGCGCGGAGGTGGCGCGGGCCGTCACCGCCGGGGCGGCCCCCTTCACGAAGCACCGCACCACCGGCCGGCCGTCCGCGTCCTTCGCCGCGTTGAAGGTGGCCATCAGCTTGTAGCCCGGGTCGAACGGCAGCGTGGCGAGCCGGGGGAGGCGCTCCCGGGTCCCCTCGATGTCCAGCCCGGCCTTGTGGCCCAGGACGAGCAGGGCGCCCTCGGTCGGGTCCCCCACCACCCGGCCGTCCACCAGCTTCGCGTCGTTGGCGATCAGGTAGGGCAGGACGGCGTCCTCGATGCCCGCCGAGGAGCCCGCCGCGTGGTGCACCTTCCCGTCCAGGCGGTAGCCGGTGCCGGAGACGGTGTAGCGGTCGGTGGGGCTGAGGACCTCGACGACGGTCATCTGGTTCATCGTCAGCGTGCCGGTCTTGTCCGAGTTGATCGCCGAGGTGAAGCCGAGGGTCTCGACGGACGGCAGCTCCTTCACGATCGCGTGGCGCCTGGCCAGGTTGAGGCTCCCGACGGAGAGGATCACCTGGCTGACCGTCGGCAGCGCCTCCGGGATGGCGGCGACGGCCAGCGAGACCGCGCTGACGAACAGCGCGTCCCACGCCTGGTCGCGGCTGCGGCCGAGGGCGAACATGACGACCATGGTCAGACCGGCCGCCGCCGCGATCCACAGCGTCAGGGTGTTGAGCTCCCTGGTCAGCGGCGACTGCTCCCTCTCGGTGGCCGACAGCATCCCGGAGATCTTCCCCAGCTCGGTGCCGGCGCCCGTCGCCGTGACGACGAGCAGTCCGCTGCCGTGCGTGACCGGGGTGTTCATGAACGCCATGTTGGTCTGGTCGCCGGGCCCCGGCCGGTCGGCCGTCACCGTCCCCGCGTCCTTCACCGCCGGGACGCTCTCGCCGGTCAGCGCCGACTCGTCGATCTGCAGGGCGCTGGCCTGGACGATCCGCCCGTCCGCCGGGACCTCGTCACCGGCCGAGACGAGCACGACGTCGCCCACGACCAGTCGCTCCGCCGGGACCTCGGTCTCCGTCCCGTCCCGCCGGACCCGCGCCGTGGCCTCCATCATCGACTTCAGCGCGTTCATCGCGCTCTCGGCCTTGCCCTCCTGGCGCAGGCCCACCACCGCGTTGAACAGCGTCAGCACCAGGAGCAGCACCGCGGTGGTCCACTCCTCGATCGCCAGCGAGACCACCGCGGAGGCCACCAGGATGATCTGCATGTAGCTGCGGTACTGGTCGAGGAAGCGCAGCCGACCGGGCCGCGGCTTCTCCTCGGGGAGCGCGTTCGGCCCGTTCACGGCGAGCAGTTCGGCCGCCCGGGCGGCGGTGAGCCCGAACGCCGGATCCACCCCGAGCCGCGCCGCGACCTCCTCCGGGGACCGGGCGTACCACCGTTCCGTCTCCCCTCGCCCCGCAGGGCCGGGCTGCTCCGCCATCGCCACTCCTCACGATCCGGGACCCCCGCCGGGCACTCGACGGCGGCCGGGCCCGACCGCGGCCCGGGACCCGACGGCGGCCCGGATCGACCGCGGCCCGGTGCGTCCCGCCGCGCGGGAGAGTGCTGCCACGCTCCGGCCGGTCGGCGCCCGGGGCAATCCGGCGGCGTCCTTCCGGTGGTCCCCGGTCGCCCGTCCGGCCGCCGTGCCTGGCGAGGCCCGGGGCCCGGACCGACGATGGGCCTGTCGTACGTTCCCGCTCGGCCGGAGGCCATGATGGCGACCCTGACGGTATGGCGCTTCCCCACCGCGGCCGGGGCCGAGGAAGCCCTCGACACGCTGCGGAAGCTGCAGCGCCAGGAGCTGATCACGCTCCAGGACGGGGCCGTGGTCAGCTGGCCGGGGGACGCCCGCAAGCCCAGGACCCGCCACCTGGGCGACCTGACCGGCATGGGCGCCCTGGGCGGGGCCTTCTGGGGGTTCCTGCTCGGGATGATCTTCTTCGTCCCCGTGCTCGGCGCGGCGGTGGGCGCGGCCGGCGGCGCACTGGGGGGCCATCTGGCGCACGTCGGCATCGACGACGACTTCGTCCAGCAGGTCCGGCGGACGGTGACGCCCGGCAGCTCCGCGCTGTTCGTCCTCAGCTCCGACGCCGTGCTCGACCGGGTGAGGTCAGCGTTCGAGGGACAGCACGCCGAACTCATCGAGACGAACCTGTCGGCCGACGAGGAGGCCCGGCTGCGCGAGGCGTTCACCGAGGGCGGGTGATCCCGGCCCGCGACGGCCACCGTGTGACGCAGGCCACACCGGAACGCTGTCACATTCCGCGCCGCTTCCCGGTCAGAGGGGTGAATCACTTCGACTTGAGGAGCACACCATGGACGCCCGTCTCGACTACTTCGGCAACGGCGTCGGGGCCAAGGTCCTGCGGCACATCAACTCGGCGGGCAAGGCGCTGTCGGACTCCGCGCTGCCGCACGCCACGCAGGAGCTGGTGAAGATCCGCGCGAGCCAGATCAACGGCTGCGGGTTCTGCACCGACATGCACACCAAGGACGCCGCGCACGCGGGAGAGACCGCCCTGCGGCTCAACCTGGTGGCGGTCTGGCGGGAGGCCACCGTCTTCACGGACGCCGAGCGCGCGGCGCTGGAGCTGACGGAGCAGGGCACCCGGATCGCGGACGCCGCCGGCGGCGTCACCGACGAGGCCTGGGCGAACGCCGCCAAGTACTACGACGAGGACCAGTTGGCCGCGCTGATCTCGCTGATCGCCGTGATCAACGCCTACAACCGGATCAACGTCATCAACCGGCAGCCCGCCGGGGCGTACCAGCCCGGCCAGTTCGGCTGACCGGCCCCGCGAGCGGCGTCCGGGCGGGTGGGCCCGTCCTCCCGGGGACGGCCGGGGACGGCCCGGGTCGGCCGGGTCGGCCCGCACGGCGTATGCGGGCCGACCCCGTCCGGTCAGTGCGCCGGCGCCGGCGGGACGGCCACCGGTGAGGAGCCGCCGGGGACCAGCAGCCTCGGTGCGCCGGTCCCGTCCGCGGGGACGGACCACAGGTCGCTGCCCTTGCCCTCGCGGGCCGGGAGGGCGTAGCCGAGGGTGGCGTCGTCCAGCCAGGCCGCCTGGTCGTCGACGCTGTGCGACTCGGCCAGCGGGTGCTCCCGCAGGTCGGCCAGGTCGAGGACGTAGAGCCGCCAGGGGGCGGCCGGGTCGTCCGAGACCTTCTTCTTGAAGGCGATCCGGGTGCCGTCCGGGGAGAGCGAGGGGCACTCCACGTTCTCCCGCAGGGTGCGGGCCGACCACGCCCCGAGGTCGCCCTCGACCAGGTGGGTGCGGCCGCCGGTCGCGACGGTGGCGTAGAAGCGGTTGTCGTCGGCCGCGAAGTTGACGCCCCAGTAGTTGACGTCGGCGGCGTGGTACCGGCCGCCGCCCATGGTCAGCGGGATCTCCTCGATCGACTTGACCAGGTAGCCGGTGCGCAGGTCCAGGATCGACGTACGGGTGGAGAAGCCGCTCTTCGCGTAGGAGTCGCCGACCGCGAAGGTGGTCCAGGAGAGCACCTGCCCGGAGGGTGACACCCGGGCCCGGTTCGGGATGCCCGGCACGGTCACCGTCCGCAGCTCGGTGAAGGCCCGGTCGTAGACCACCGCCTGGGTGCGGGCCGGGGTGCCGGGCAGCGCCCGCAGGCACAGGGCCCGCTCCCCCGCCGCGTAGAACCGCGCGCAGGACGGCCCGTCGGGCGCGCCCGGGGTGCGGGCGACCCGCCCGGTGGCGGTGTCGCGGTAGTAGAGGCCCGGCTCGTGCAGGGTGAACGAGGCCTCCGCCGCGACGAGGCGCTGCCCGCCGCCGCGCTCGCGGGCGTGCAGCACGTAGCCGATCGAGCCGCCCAGCAGGACGAGGACGGCGAGGACCAGCACGGTCGTCCGTGCCTTCCCGGTCGCCCGGGGGTTCAGCGGGTTCACGGGTTCTCCCTTCCCGGCAGGATCCGCCAGGCGGCGGCGAGGGCGGCGGTCAGGGCGAGGGCCGCGGCCAGCAGCGCCGGGCGCGGCCCCCACCAGGTCCAGGCGACGCCGAAGCCGGCGGCCCCGACCAGCCGGGCCAGCGCCTGCCCGGTCTGCAGCACCGCGAGCCCGCCCGCCCGGCCACCGGCCGGAAGCACCGGCCCGGCCAGCGCCATCAACACGCCGTCGGTGGCCGCGTAGAAGACGCCGAGCAGGGCGAGGACGAGGACGGCGCTCGGCCAGCCGAGCGGCGCCAGCAGGGTGAGGTAGGCCCCGAGCAGGGCGACGTGCCCGAGCAGGAACGGGGTCCGCCGCCCGGCCCGGTCCGCGATCCGCCCGGCCGGGACGGCCAGCAGCAGGTAGCACGCCGCCGCGCCGAGCGGGAGCAGCGGGAAGAGCACCGGTTCGAGGTCCAGTCCGCGCTGGAGGAGCAGGTAGAGGAAGGAGTCGCCGATCGTCGCCGCCCCCAGCAGCGCGGCGGCCGCGGTCACCCGCCGGAAGACGGGGTCGCGCAGCACCCGGTGCTTCGGCCGGGCCGGCTTCGGCGCGGCCGCGACCGGCACCGGTGCGCCGGACAGCCCCGCGCCGGACAGCCCCGCGCCGGACAGTCCCGCGCCGGCCGGGACGAAGAGGACCAGGACGAGCACGCCGAGCAGGCCGGTGGCGAAGCTGACCACGAAGACGGCGTCGTACGCGTCCGCCGTCGCCCACAGCACCGCGAAGGCGACCAGCGGACCGAGCAGCGCCCCCGTAGTGTCCATCGCCCGGTGCACGCCGAAGGCCCGGCCGAGCGCCTCCGGCGGTGCGCTGAGCGTGATCATGGCGTCCCGCGGGGCGGTCCGCACGCCCTTGCCGAGCCGGTCGGCGGCCAGCGCGGCGGCGATCCCGCCCGCCGCGCCGCCGGCCAGCAGCAGCCCGAGCCGGGAGAGCGCCGACAGCAGGTAGCCCGCCCCGGCGACCGTTCGGTGGCGCCCGCCGCCCCGGTCGGCGAGCCGGCCGCCGAGCAGCCGGACCAGCGCGGTGGCGCCGTTGAACAGCCCGTCGAGGAAACCGAACTGGAGGGGTGAGAGGCCGAGGCCCAGCACCAGGTAGAGCGGCAGCACGGCGGTGACCATCTCCGAGGAGACGTCGGTCACCAGGCTGACCGCCCCGAGCGCGACGACCGTGCCGGGGACGCGCCGCCCTGCCCCGGCGGGGCGGGGCGGCGCGTCCGAGCGGCGGCCGGTGGTGGCCAGGTACATCATCAGTGGCAGCTGTAGGTCGGGCTGGTGTCCTTGACCTGGCCGTCCGCGCCCACGTAGGTCCAGCCGTAGCCGGAGTCGGTGAAGTCCAGCTTCAGCACGCCGTAGTCGCCGCTGATCCGCTTCTGGCTGTTGGGCTGGACCTGCTCGATCGGGTAGGGCTCGGCACCGCCCATCCCGCCGACGATCTCGACGATCCCGTCCGCGGCGGCCTTGCCGTCCGGGTTCTGCGGGGCGAACCGCTCGTAGTGGTGGTCGTGCCCGTTCAGCACCAGGTCGGCCTTGGCGTCGTAGAGGATCCGCCACACCGGCCGGGAGACCGGGTCGTTGCCGTGGCCGCCGGAGGAGTACAGCGGGTGGTGCCAGTAGGCGGCGACGCACTTCTTGGCGTTGGCCGCCAGGTCGGCCTTCAGCCAGTCGATCTGGGCGCTCTGGTCGAAGGCGTTGGAGTCCAGCGCGACGAAGTGCCAGTTGCCCTCGTCGAAGCTGTACCAGCTCTTGCCCTGCGGGTAGGCGATGCTGCCGAAGTACGCCTTGTACCCGGCCAGCGACCCGGCCGGGTCGTAGGTCTCGTGGTTGCCCGGCACCGGGTGGGTCTTGGCCTTGAACGCGCCCCAGCTCTTGTCGTAGTAGTTCTTGAAGTCCGCCAACCGGGCGTCGTCGTACTGGTTGTCACCCATCGTCAGATAGAACCTCGGGTCGATCTGCTGGGCCAGCGCGGCGGTCCTGGGGTGAGCGCAGCCGCTGTCCGAGGCGGTGCACTGGGCGGCGATGTCGCCGGCCGCCACCACGGTGAACGCCCCGCCCGACGGCCCGGTGGGCGAGCCGGTGGGCGAGCCGGTCGGCGACGGGCCGCCGCTCAGGGCCCCGTACACCTCCAGCTCGAACAGCGAGTACCCGTACGAGGTGGCGCGCGCCGTCCCGTACATCCGGACGTAGCGGCCCTTGCCGGCCAGGCCCGTCCAGTCGTCGGTCCCGCCGTTGCCGGCCTTCTCCTCCGCGATCGCCGTCCAGGTCACCCCGTCCGCCGACACCTCCAGCCGGTACGCCTTGGCGTACGCGGCCTCCCAGCTCAGCTTCACCCGCGAGACGGTGGCGTTCGCCCCGAGGTCCACCCGCAGCCACTGCGGGTCCTTGCCCTCCTCGCTCGCCCACCGCGTGGTGGAGCTGCCGTCGAACGCCTTGGCCGCCGCGTACGAGGATCCCTCCGTGGAGGAGGCCGTCGCGGCCTTCCCGCGCGAGAGCAGCGGATCGGCCGCCGCTCCCGCCCGCCCGGGCCAACCGAGCACCAGGCCGCCGAGCAGAACGAGCACGGCGGCGAACACACCGACATGGACAGGCCTTACCGAGACGCCGGAACGCATCCTTGTCCTCCCTGACCTTGCAAACGGTGAGAGCTGGACTCCGGTGCACACCAGGCACGCGTCCACCGGCAAAAGCGGTGATCACATCACCGCAGCGGCCGGGTCAGAGCTCTCGCTGAGCACGTCGCGCCCCATCCGGTGCGGGCGCCGCGCCGAGCCGCCGCCCGGGAGCGTAGTAGAAAGTAAAGTTTCCTGACAATACCCGGCGGCCGCCGAACTCCCGTCCGAATCCGGCACCGGACCCCCTCCGGCCCCGCCCCGCCGGGGACGAACCCCCTCAGTCCGGGCGTCGCCCTTCGCCGAAATTTACCCCCGGGGGTATGGTGGGAAGCGACGGATACCCCAGTGGGTATTTTTCGGACCCGGATGCCATCGGATGCAGGAGCGATCCACGTGTTCTTCGCCCAGTACTACCTCGACTGTCTCTCGCAGGCCTCCTACCTGGTCGCCGACGAGACCACCGGCCGCGCGGTCGTGATCGACCCGCGCCGGGACATCGACGAGTACGTCGCCGACGCCGAGGCGCACGGCTTCACCGTCGAGGCCGTCATCAACACCCACTTCCACGCCGACTTCCTGGCCGGACACCTGGAGCTGGCGGCCCGCACCGGCGCGTGGATCGGCTACGGCCGCCGGGCGGTCACCGAGTACCCGATCCGCGGGCTCGCCGACGGCGAGCGGATCGGCCTGGGCGAGGTCACGCTGCAGATCATGGAGACGCCCGGGCACACCCCCGAGTCGATCAGCGTCCTGGTGTTCGAGCAGGCCGCGGACACCGTCCCGTACGGCGTCCTGACCGGCGACGCGCTGTTCATCGGCGACGTCGGCCGCCCCGACCTGCTGGCCTCGGCGGGCACCACGGCCGAGGAGCTCGGCCGGATGCTCCACCGCAGCGTCCAGCACAAGCTGATGGCCCTGCCCGACGAGGTCCGGGTCTTCCCCGCCCACGGCGCCGGCTCCTCCTGCGGCAAGAACCTGTCCACCGAGCGCCAGTCCACCATCGGCGCCCAGCGCGCCACCAACTACGCCTGCGCGCCGATGAGCGAGGACGCGTTCGTGGCGATCGTCACGGCCGGCCAGTCCGCCGCCCCCGGGTACTTCGGCCACGACGCCGCCCTCAACCGGCAGGACCGCGGCCTGTTCGACGCCGCGCTCGCCCACCGCCCCCTCACCGCCGAGGAGTTCGCGGCCCACCGGCGCGACGGCGCGGTGGTCGTCGACGCCCGCAGCCCGCAGGAGTTCGCGGCCGGACACCTGCGCGGGGCCGTCAACGTCCCCGCCGACGGCCGCTTCGCCGAGCAGGCCGGCGCCGTGCTCACCCCGGACGCCGCCCTCCTCGTCGTCGCGCCGGACGGCCGCGAGGGCGAGGTCGTCACCCGGCTGGCCCGGATCGGCTTCGACCGCACCGTCGGCCACCTGGCCGAGCCCGACACCGGCCTGGCCGCCCTCGCCGACCAGCTCGCCCCCGCGGCGCGACTCACCGTCGACCAGCTGCGCACCGCCCTCGCCGCCGAGCACCCCCCGCTGGTGATCGACGTCCGCACCTGCGGCGAGCGCGCCGAGGGCGCCGTCGAGGGCTCCGTGCACATCGCGCTCAACGAGCTCCCGGGCCGCCTCGCGGAGATCCCGGCGGACCGGCCGGTGGTCGTCCACTGCGCCGGCGGCCACCGCTCCTCGATCGCCGCCAGTCTGCTGCGCCACCACGGCCGCGACGAGGTCGCCGACCTGCTGGGCGGCTACGCCGCCTGGGACGCGGCGCACCGGCCCGCGGCGGTCTGAGCCGCGCGGTCTGAGCCGCGCGGGCGGGACCCGACCAGGGAAGCCGGCCCGGGCGGACGAGCAGCCGCGGGCCGGACGAGCAAGGAGAAGGACATGTCGCAGGAACCGACCGTCAAGGTCGACGAGGACGCGCTCGGCCCGGCGCTCAACCGGCTGCGGCGGGCCCAGGGCCAGCTCAGCGGTGTGATCGCGATGATCGAGTCCGGGCGGGACTGCCGGGACATCGTGACGCAACTCGCCGCCGCCTCCCGCGCCCTCGATCGGGCCGGGTTCAAGATCGTGGCCAGCGGCATGCGCCAGTGCACCGCCGCGGGCGGCGGCACGCCGCCGATGAGCGAGACCGAACTGGAGAGGCTGTTCCTCGCCCTCGCCTGACCCGCCACCCCCCACCAGGAAGCCAGGAATGGAGCACCCCATGGACTACGGGATCCCCGTCACCCTCGACCTGCCCTTCGCCGAGACCGTCGAGCGCGTGCGCGCCGCGCTCGCCGAGCAGGGCTTCGGCATCCTCACCGAGATCGACGTCCGCGCGACCCTCAAGGCCAAGATCGGCGAGGAGATCGAGGACTACCTGATCCTCGGCGCCTGCAATCCGCCGCTGGCCCACCGCGCCCTCCAGGCCGACCGGCACATCGGGCTGCTGCTGCCCTGCAACGTCGTGGTCCGGGCGGACGGCGGCCGCACCGTCGTCGAGGCGATGGACCCGCAGCTGATGGTCCAGGTCACCGGGCGGCCCGCGCTGCAGGCCGTCGCCGACGAGGCGGCCACCCGGCTGCGCGGCGCGCTGGCCGCGCTGACCGGCTGACCGACCGGCCGGCCGCACCGCCGACCGGACGAACGACGGGGCCCGCCCGTGGCGGGCCCCTCCCCTTGGCCCCGCATATACCCCCACCCGTATTTTCGCGCCCCCGCCGGGCGCCGCAGGAACGGAGCGACCCGTGAAGCACCCGGACACCACCCTCGGCCGGCCGGCCACCGCCGCGCCGTCCGAGCCGCCCCCTCCCCCGGGCCTGCTCGGACGGCTCGGCACCTGGTCCGTCCGCCACTTCAAGGCCGTGCTGGCCGGCTGGCTGCTGGTCGTCGTCGGCCTCGGCGCGTTCGCCCCGCAGGTGACCTCGGCGCTCTCCGGGGCCGGCTGGCAGGCCGACGGATCCGAGTCGGTGAAGGTCCGGCAGATCGCCGAACAGCACTTCGCCGGCAACGCCTCCTCCGCGCTGCAGATCGTGGTCGCCGCCGACCGGCCGATCACCGAACCGGACGTCCAGCAGGTGATCGCCCGGGCGGGCGAGATCGCGGCGGCCGACCCCCGGGTCTCCACCGTGGTGGCGCCGCAGCCCGGCGCGACCATCGCCCAGGACGGCCGGACCGCCGTCCTGCTCGCCGGCGCCAAGGCCTCCCCCGACGACATGGTCCGCGCGGCCGACGACCTCAAGGGACCACTGAACGCCCTCTCCGGCGACGGCGTCGACGTCCACGCCACCGGCGCGTCCGTGCTGTGGAGCGACTTCAACAAGGCCAACCACGACGCCATGATGAAGTCCGAGATCATGTCCTGGCCGGTCACCCTGGCCATCCTGGTGCTCGCCTTCGGCTCGCTGGTCGCCGCCGGACTGCCGCTGATCCTGACCATGGCCGGACTCGCCGCCTCGGCGGGCTCACTGGTCCTCATCAGCCACCTGTTCCCGGTCTCCATCTGGGCGATGAACTTCGCGATGATGTTCGCGCTCGCCCTCGGCATCGACTACGCGCTCTTCCTGGTGGTCCGCTTCCGCAGCGCCCGGGCGGCCGCCGCCCGCCGGAACCCGGCCCGGGAGGGCCGGCTCAGCAGCACCGCGGCGGTCGCCGAGACCATGGACACCGCGGGCAAGGCCGTCCTGCTGTCCGGCGCGACGGTGCTGGTCAGCCTCTCGGCCGTGATGCTGGTGCCCTCCCCCGCGTTCCGCTCGATGGCCGGCGGCATCATGCTGGCCGTCCTGTTCGTGCTCGCCGCCACCCTCACCCTGCTGCCCGCCGTCCTCGGCCGGCTCGGCCACCGCGTCGACGCCCTCGCCCTGCCGTGGGTGAAGACCGGCGAGCACCGATCGCCGCGCTTCGCCGCCTGGGGCGAGCGGCTGTGGAAGCACCCGCTGCGCTACGGCGCCCTGGCCCTCGCCGCCCTGATCGCGCTCGCCGGGCCCGTCATCGGGCTGCGGACCGCCATGCCCTCCATCACCGTGCTGCCGGGGGACGCCAGCGCCCGCGCCGGCTACACCGCCGTCCAGCAGGCCTTCGGCCCCGGGGCGCCCGGCACCCTGCAGATCCTCACCCCCGCCGCGGGGGCCGCGGACGTCGCCGCCGGCGTGGCCGCCACCCCCGGGATCGCCGGTGTGATGCCCGCGCAACCGGCCGCCGACGGCTCCGGCTGGTCGATGGTCCAGGCCGTTCCCACCGTGGACCCGTCCAGCCCCGACCTGGCCCGCACCGTCGACGCGCTGCGCGCCGAGCTGCCGTCCGACGCCCTGGTCGGCGGCGCCGCGGTGGAGAACCTGGACCTCCAGCACCTGCTGACCGAGAAGACCCCGCTGGTCATCGGCGTGGTGATGGGCCTCGGCTTCCTGCTCCTGCTGGTCGCCCTGCGCGCCCCGCTGATCGCGGCGCTCGGCACGGCCGCCAGCCTGCTGTCCACCGGCGCGGCCTTCGGCGTCGCCCGGCTGGTCTTCCAGGACGGGCACGGCGCGGGGCTGCTCGGCTTCACGCCGCAGGGCTTCCTGGACGGCTGGGCACCGGTGTTCTTCTTCGCGATGATCTTCGCCATCGCGATGGACTACACGGTCTTCCTGCTCGCCTCCGCCAAGGAGCACTACGAGCGCAGCGGCGATCCGCGCGAGGCCATGGTCGGCGCGCTGGCCCACTCCGGCCGGGTGATCTTCGCGGCGGCGGGCGTGATGGTCGCGGTGTTCTTCACCTTCGCCCTGTCCGGGCCGCTCCCGCCCAAGGAGATGGGCATCGTGCTCGGCGTCGCCGTCCTCCTGGACGCCGCGCTGGTCCGCCTGGTGCTGCTGCCGGTCCTGCTCCGCCTGACCGGCGCCGCCGCCTGGCGCACCCCGGCCTGGCTCGACCGCGTGCTGCCGAAGATCTCCTTCTCGCACGACTGAGCCGCGTCCGGCCCGCCCCGAAGGCCCGGTCCGCCCCTGTGGCGGTCCGGGCCTTCGGCGTTCTGTGTGCGGAGGAGGCCGGTGCCCTGCGCGGACACGGCAACGGGCCGTGCCGGGGATTCCCGGCACGGCCCGATCGAGCGGCTCCTCAGGTTCAGCGGCGGCCGAGGAGCCTCGCGAAGAAGCCCCCGCCCTTCTGCGCGTCGCGGTCGCAGGCGCAGCGGTCGGCCTTGGCGACTCCGGCGAGCACCTGGTCGACGTGCATGCCGCACCCCGCGTAGCTCGCCTTGCCGCAGTTCCGGCACGTCGTACGTCGACACATCTCAGGACTCCTCGCATCAGGGGAAGAGGGCTGCTCCCTCTCCTCCCAGTATACGGGTGGGGGTATTTTTTCGGCCTGAACCCACCCGACACGAGCGGCCCGAACCCAGGGAGAGCACCCGGAAACCAGCGGAACGATTTCGGTTCGATCACGGCGTGTCCCTTTGGTCGGACCTTGGGAGGGAGTGCGGTGATTGATCTTGTTGGCGGCGGAAGCGGCGCGCTCTCATAATTCCAGCCAGAAGCGCTACGGGCGGCCGTGAGAGCCGCCGCGAGGTGCCCACGAGCGGCCCGTGCGCACACTTCCCGACCTTCCCTGGGGGAACCCCTTGTCCGCGCACGATCACGTGCCACCCGTCGTCGATCCCGGCCCGGCCGCCGATCCCGGCCCCGCCCCCGGACGGCGGCTGCCGCGCGCCGCCGCCGTGGCGCTGGCCACCACAGGCCTGCTCGCCGTCACGGCGGTCAGCGCCACCGTGACGGTGGCCGTCGGCAAGCCCGGCAACCGACCGGCCGTCACCGCGGCGGCGGTCGCACCGACTTCCGCGAGCCCGACCGCGTCGCCCTCGGCCTCACCCACGGCCTCACCCTCCGCCGCCGCTTCGGCGAGCGTCGCGCCGCCCGCTCCGGCTCCCGTTCCGACGAGCACCGTCACGGGCACCGTCAAGGACGGCCGGCACGACGGCGACCTGCGGTACTTCCTGCTCCCCATCCCTCAGGGCGGCGAGTCCTACGGCCCGGCCGACGGCATACCGCTGTCCGACCAGGAGCTGATCGAGGAGGCCGGCGACGGGGCGGACATCATGCGCACCCTCCGCTCGCTCGGCTACAAGGACGCCGTCACCCGGACCTACCGCACGGCGGACGGCAAGGCCGAGGTCACCGTCACCCTGCTGCGGTTCGCGAGCGCCTCGCAGGCGGAGTTCTTCGCCAAGTACGACACCAGGGACCTGCCCACCATCGAGGTCACCGGCGACTCCGCCGCCCGCGGGTACATCAGCAAGCCCAAGCAGGCGGCCTACACCGGCTCGATGAGCGGCATCTCCAGTCAGGGCGACGTGGAGTACACGATCGACGTCGAGGTGAAGGGCGACCCGGACAAGGCGCTGCTGAGCGATCTGATGAAGCGCCAGCGCGACTGGCTGACCTCCGGCCGCTGACCCCGCCGGCCCCTCCCTCTTCCCTGGAGTCCTCGCGTGACCACCGAACCCGTGGCGCCGTCGCCCGTCGACGAGCCGCCGCCCCCGCCCGTCGCACCACCCGCGCCGCCGTCGGCCGAGCCGGCCACCGGTTCCCTCCCCGACCCGGCGCCCGCCCGGCGTCCGCGCCGACCGCGTCCGGTCCTGCTGCTGGTCTCCGGGCTGGTGCTCGGAACCGCCGCCGGCGGAGGCTTCGGCTACGCCGTCCAGGCGAACCGCCCGCCGACGCCGCTGCCACCGATCCAGGTGGCGCTGCCGACGTACCCGTCGGAGGTGCTGGACCAGGCGGCCGCCGCCGCGGCCACGCCCCCGCCGCTCGCCATCGACGGCGACCTGCGGAAGCTGCTGATCGAAGCGCCGGGCGGCAGCAAGCCCTGGGACGACTACCCGGACATCCCGACCTGGGTCACCGTCGGCGACCGCGCCGAGCACGTCGGGAAGTCGGCCTCGGTTTTCACCACCCTGAACCGGGGCGGCTTCCGCCGTGCGGCGGAGGTCAACTGGCAGAAGAACGGTCTGATAGTCCGGGTCTCCCTGGTCCAATTCGGCCCCGACTTCGCCAGCGAGGCGAACAAGGCCAAGTACGGGATGACCTATCTGGAGCCCTTCGCCGCCGATGCCAACGGCGGCTACCAGGTCGAGGACAAGCCTTCGTATTGGGCCGAGACGACCGAGCCCTTCTATCCCGGCGTCGCCTTCGCGCAGCGCGGCACCGTGTTGATGGAGATCAAGGTCTTCGGCGAGAAGCCGGTGGACGCCGAGTTCGTGAAGGACCTCGCCAAGCAGCAGTGGGAGCGGCTGAAATGACCGACAGCAGTGTGACCGACCCCGTGGTCCCCGGGCCGTCGGCCGAGGCCGCCGAGTCCCTGTCCCCGACCCCCACCCAGGTTCCGGCCCCCGCCTCCGCCACGACCCGCCGGGTCCTGCGCGCCGGCGGCGCGACCGCCGCGGCGGCCCTGGCCGGCGTGGTCATCGGCGTCGGGATCATCGAGATCCGGTACGACGATCCCGCGCCGGTCGCGGTCGCCGCACCGGCCACCGCTGTCCCCGCCCCGACGGCCGCCGCCACGCCGTTCGGCGCGAAGTCCAACGGCAACCACTTCGGCTCCCTGCGGGACCTGCTGCTGCCCGTCCCGACCGGCTTCGAGCTCGGACCGGACGCCGGAGGCGACGGCAACGACACCGAGCTGACGGCCGACCAGCTGGCCGCCGCGTTCGACGACGACCTCGGCGAGATTCCCAAGGAGAAGCGGGACAAACTCCGCCAGTCCTGGAAGGACCTGCACGTCAAGGCCAGCGGCGTGCGGACCTACAAGAGCCAGAGGGGCGACCTCGTCATCGGGATGAAGCTGCACCAGTTCAACCAGCAGGAGGTGCAGACGATGAACGAGTACACGGCCGTGTTCACAAGTGACACCGGGCTCTTCCGGCTCGGCCCGACGGTGCCGGGCCACCCCGAGGCACACTGCTACCTGCTGCCCGCGCCGCCGTCCGCGCCCATCGACCGGATGAACTGCTCCGCGGCCGAGGGCGACCTCCTGGTCGTGATGACCGCCGAGGGCGTGGCGCCGCTGTCCAAGGACACCATCGTCGCCCTCCTGACCCAGCAGCTCGACCGCCTCGCCCGCCCGGGAGCCTCCGTATGACCGACAGCAGCGACACCCCCGCCGTGCCGGACGGCCCGGCGCTCCCGGTCGCTCCGCCGACGCCTGCCGACCCCGCCCAGGCCGCTCCCACCGCCGATGCTCCCGCCACCGACGTTCCCGCGACCGACATCCCCCCGGCCGACGGGCTCCTCACCGACGTCCCCCCGGCCGACGAGGGGCGCACCGCCCGCAGCACCCGTCGGCGGAAGGCGGCTCTGCGCTGGGGCGCCGCCGCCGTGGTGTGCGCGCTGGCCGGAACGGGCAGCGCGCTCGCCGTCACGGCGCCCGAGCGCACCGACCTTCCGGGGCTGGCCACCAAGGGCGACGGCCGGTACACCTTCCCTCCGCTGGTGCTGCCACCGCTGCCGTCCGGCAAGGCCGCTCCCAAGGAGAACAAGAGCCGGCACGCGGCCGACCTACGAGGTCTGCTCCTACCCGTGCCCAAGGAGGCCGGCGGCTCGCTCGTCCCGGCCGCGTTCCCGCCGCCCGCCGCAACCCCGAGTGCGAGTACGAGCGTCGGCGCGACCGCGTCGGCCACCTCCTCGGCCTCCCCTGCCGTGTCCCCCTCGACCGGGGCCACACCGGGAGCCGTCGCCGATCCGATCGTCTGCGACGCCTTCGCCGACGCCCAGAAGGATCCGGCCGCAGTGCGCTCCGTCCTGTTCCAGAACGCCTGCCGGGCCGCCGCCGTCCGCGAGTGGACCGCCGACGACGGCACCCGCACCCAGATCCGTCTGCTCGCCTTCGGTTCCTCCTTCGAGGGCCGGTCCGCCTTCACCGGACTGCGTGACAACGCGGCCCCGAAGGACGTCCCCGAACTGGCGGCGTTCACGCCCCCGGACTGGGACACCGTGTTCGACGTGAACTTCGCCGTCTTCGTGGCCCGGCCCTCCGCGCCCGGCGCCGAGTCGACCGTCCGGCTGGCGTACCTGTCCGCGGGCGACCTCGTGGGCGTGGTCACCATGACCAACCCCAAGGGCGTACCCGCCGCCGCGTTCCGCCAGGTGGCGACCCTCCAGTCGGACCTGCTGGCCTGAGGACGCGGCCCCGGCCTCAGGCCCGCTCGGCGACCCCGGCCGTCTCCTCGTCCGACGCGCCGGCCGGCTCCTGCGGCCTGACCCGCAGGCGGCCCCGGGCCGCGCGGCGCTCCAGCCTGCGCTGTTCCGCCGCCGCCCAGCGGGCGGCGCGGGCCGGGTCGAGGGGGGTGCCGTGGCCGACGTGCAGCCGGGTGGGCCCGAGGTCCAGCATCGCGCGGAGGCTGGCGAGGTTGGCGAGCGGGTCGTCGTGGAAGGGCGGGTTGGCCGGGCGGCCTCTGATCAGCCCCATGAAGGAGTTGGCGATCAGGTCGCCGGCCACCAGGTCGCCGTCGTCGGTGAGGACGGCGACCGAGCCGGCGGTGTGGCCGGGAGTGGGGATGATGCGGCCGTCGACGCCGAAGTCCGCGAGGGCGGTCTCGCCGTGGAGCAGGAGGTCGGGCTCGAAGGGTTCGGCCTGTTCGTGCAGCTTCGGGCTGCGCGCCATGAGCCGTCCCATCGGGCCGGTCGGCAGGTACGGCTCGCGGACCCGGCCGCTGCGGTAGGGGCCCAGGTCGGCGGCGTGCGCGGCGATCGGCGCGCCGGTGAGGCGGCGCAGCTCGGCGGCGGAGCCGAAGTGGTCGATGTGGCCGTGGGTGACGACGACGAGGCGGACGTCGGCCGGGTCGACGCCGTGCGCGGCGACCTGTTCGACGATGCGCCGGCCGCTGCCGGGCGTTCCGGCGTCGACGATGACCGGGTGGCGGCCGAGCAGAAGGTAGGCGTTGACTGCGTGCCGGCCCAGGACCGGTACGGGGATGACCTCGGTGCGGGACAACTCGGTGCTCCTCGGGGAAGGGGTGCGGGTCGTGTGGTGGTTCAGCGAGCGGTGGCATGCGGCCGGAACCGGCGCCGGTACTCGGCCGGGGTGGCGCCCAGACGGCGGCGGAAGGCCCGGTGCAGGGTCTCCACCGACCCGAGCCCGCTGGCGGCCGCGATGTCGGGCAGGCTGCGCGCGGACTCCTCAAGGAGCCGGCGGGCCGCCTCCACCCGGACCGCCTCCAGGTAGTCGGCCGGGGTGCGGCCGGTGCACGTGCGGAAGACCCGGGCGAAGTGGCGCACGCTCAGGTTCATCCGGGCGGCCATGGCCTCGACCGGGATCCGCTCGCCGAGATGCTCGTCGATCCAGCGCCGGAGCTCGTCGACCCGGTCGTCGGCGCTCGCCTGGAGGGAGAGCGGCACACTGAACTGGGTCTGCCCGCCGGGGCGTTTGACGTACATCACCATGGCGCGGGCGGCGTCCAGGGCGATCGCCGGACCGTGGTCCTCGGCCACCATGGCGAGCGCGAGGTCCATGGCGGCGGTCACGCCCGCACAGGTCCAGATCCGTCCGGCGCGGATGAAGATCGGCTCCGGGTCGACCGCGATGTCCGGGTACCGCGCCGCCAGTTGACCGGCGGTGAGCCAGTGGGTGGTGGCGGGCAGACCGGCGAGGAGTCCGGCCTCGGCGAGCAGGTGGACGCCGGCGCACACTCCGCCGACGCGCCGGGCGGCCGGAGCCGCCGTGGCCAGCCAGCCGACGACCTCGGGGTCGACGACGGCCTCGTAGCGGCCGTCGGCTCCGGCCATGGCACCGGCCATGGCACCGGCCACGAGCAGGGTGTCGGTGCCCGCGCCCACCTCGGCCAGCGCCCGCTCGGCGACCAGGGCGATCCCGGCGGCGGTGGGCAGCGGGCCGGTCCGTGCGGCGGCGATCTCGACCCGGTACGCGGGCGCGTCGCCTCCCACCAGGCGGGAGGCGACGGAGAACACCTCCGCCGGGCCGGTCACCTCCAGCAACTCGACTCCGGGGAAGGCGGCGATGACGACGGTGCGCGGTTCGGGCATACCGTGATCCTTCCGCCGCCCGGGCCGCGTCCGCAATGACCGGGTTCTGTCAGATCCGGCCATCGCTCCCGGTCGCCCACCCGGTCGTCCGCCGCCTCGGGCGGCACCCCCGCCGTCGTCCCGGTGCTGGACGCGGCCGGTCCCGCCGCGCTCGACGGACCGTTCGACCGGGCGTCGGAGGGCGCGGGCGCGGCGGATCGGCCGCGAGGGCCTGCCGGGCTCAGGCCCGGGGCGGCGCGGCCCCGTCCGCCGAGAGGATCCGGCGCAGCACGCCGAGCAGTTCCGCGTCGTCGGCGGGCGGGTGCGGGGCGCGCCAGGCGAGGTGGCCGTCCGGGCGGACGAGGAGGGCTCCGGTGCCGGGGAGGCCGGACAGGTCCGTCCACCTGGCCGCACCGACCGGCACGGGGTGCGGGGTGACGGGCAGGCCCGCCGCCGTGGCGGTGGCGGCCTGCCGAAGCCAGGCGGCGTCGGCGGCGGGGGTGAGGAGGGTGAAGCCGGGGCCGACGAGGTCCAGGGTGGAGGCGGCGCCGGGAGGCCCGGCCAGGCCCAGGTGCGGCAGGCGGCCGCCGGGGACTGCGCTCCCGTGCTCACAGGTCGGGTCGAGGGGCGGAAGGGCGGGGGCGCCGGGCTCGTCGAGGACGGCGGTCGAACGGTAGACGGCGGTGAGCAGCAGCTCGTCGTCGATCCGGTAGCCGGCGCGGGCCCGGGAGTTGGCCAGCGAGAGGTCGACGACCTGGCGGGCGACCGGGCGGCGTTCGTCCTGGTAGCTGTCGAGCAGCCGCTCGCCGGCGCGGCCGTCGAGAACGGCGGCGAGCTTCCAGGCGAGGTTGTCGGCGTCGCCGATGCCGGTGTTCATGCCGTGGCCGCCGGTCGGCGGCACCACGTGGGCCGCGTCGCCCGCGAGCAGCACCCGGGAGCGGCGGTAGGCGGCGGCGAGCCGGGCGTCCATCCGCCAGGTCATGGTGTCGCGGACGGTGACGTCGAGCCCGGGCAGGCCGGCCGCGTCGCGGACCAGCCGGGCGAGCGCCGCACGGTCGGCGAGGAGCGCGGCGAGGTCCTCGCGCGCGGGGTCGTAGGGGTACTGGTAGACCCAGTGGCGGTCGTTGTCCACGGCCAGGAAGCCGCCGCCGCTCGGGGCCGTGAGGAAGTAGGAGGCGCTGGCCCGGTCGGCCACGACCTCGCCGAGCGGGGCCTCGAAGCGGATGCTGAGGAAGTGGCCGAGGCCGGTCGGGCCCTCCATCGCGATGCCGGCGCCCTCGCGCACGGTGCTCGCCGCGCCGTCGCAGCCGACCAGCCAGTCGGCGTGCACGATGTGCCGCGCACCCGTCTCGCGCTCCTCCAGCTCGGCGCGCACGCCCCCGTCGTCCTCGGTGAAGGCCAGCAGCCGGGTGTGGAACCGGATGTCCGCGGGGGTGCGCTCCCGGGCGTGTCGCAGCAGCAGGGCCTCCAGGGCGTCCTGGGAGCAGATCAGCCCCGGCGCGGGGGTGCGTTCGGCGCCCGGTCGCGGTTCGGCCGCCACACCGGTGCGGACGAAGTCCGGGTCGACGAGGTCCCGGCCCCGGTAGAAGAAGACGTGCTCGGGCGGGAGCCCGGCCCGGCGGAGATCCGCCTCCAGCCCCAGCCGCCGGAAGACCTCGGCCGAACGCGCCGAAACGCCACGGGCCTTGGGGTGGCGGGAGGTCGCCGGGTGCGCCTCGATCAGCAGGTGGCGCACGCCGTACCGGGAGAGCAGCAGCGAGAGCGTCAGGCCGACCGGGCCTCCTCCCACCACCAGGACGGACGTGTTCGTCGGCCATGACCGCATACTGCCCCCTCGGGTTGTAACGCTCAACTATGATTTCGACGTTACCATGACGGTGTCCGACACGACCGGAAGGGACGGACGCATGACCGACGACCTCCAGGGCGGCAATCCGCGGGGGCTGCTCTTCGTCGCCGAACTCGCCAACACCGTGCGGCAGGACCCCGCGGCGGGAGCCGCCGAACTCCAGGCGCTGCTGGAACGCCACCAGGGCCCGCCGTTCCGGCTCACCGAGGCGGACGCCCGGGAGCTCCGGGAGGCCGCCGCCCCGCTCGTCCGCCTGCTGGGCACCGAGGACGCAGACCGGGCCGCCGAGCAGATCAACGCGCTGCTGGACCGGTACCCCGCGCGACCCCGGCTGGTGCGGCTGCCCGGGCGGCCCTGGTCGCTGCACACCGAGGCGCCGCCGGACGCAAGCCTCACCCACTGGCTGCTGTCGACGGCCGCCCTGGCCCTCGGCCTCTGGCTGAGCGAACGCGGCCGGTGCGCCTGGGGCCGGTGCGCGGCGCCCGGCTGCGAGCGCTTCTTCGTCGACACCGGGCGCCGCACGCCGCAGCGCTACTGCACGCCGCGCTGCGCCACCCGGGTGCGGGTCGCCGCGCACCGGGCCCAGGCGCACCGGGCCGACGGCTGACCGCTGACGGCGGGGCGGCCGACGGGTCGCGCCGGCGGGTCGCGCGAGCGCCCGTGCTCAGACCAGCCCGGCGGCCTCGGCGAGCAGGCGGTAGGAGTCCAGCAGCTCCGCCCGGTCGTACGTGCTGGTGGTCAGCAGGAACTCGTCGGCGCCGGTGCGTCCGACCAGCGCCGTGAGGTCGGCGAGGGCGCGCTCGGGGGTGCCCGCGAGGTGGCCGGTGAGCGCCTGCTCGAAGGCGGCGCGCTCACGCGGGGTCATCGACCGGGCCAGGACCTCCTCGGCGGGTTCGAGCGGGGAGAACTCCCCGTGGGTCCGGCCGTGGGCGCTCGACCAGGCCTCCGGGACGAGCAGCGCGCGGGCCCGCTCCTCGGTCCGCGCGACGGCGACCGTCCCGGAGACGACGACGTAGGGCCGCTCGGCCCGCGCGGAGGGGCGGAAGCGCTCGCGGTAGCGGTCGATCGCCGCCAGCATCGCCTCCTCCCCGCGCGCCGCCGCGATCACCAGGGGCAGCCCCGCCTCGGCGGCCACCTCCGCACCGGCGCCGGTCGCCAGCACGAACGCGGGCACGTCCAGGCCCTCGGCGGGCCGGGCGTGCACACCGCCGGGGCCGCGCGCGGCGGGGTCGAACCAGGAGAGCAGCTCGGCGAGTTGCCCGGGGAAGCGGTCCGCGGCGTCCTTCTCCCGCCCCAGCGCCCGGCGCACCCCGTCGGTGAAGCCCACCGACCGGCCCAGGCCCATGTCGATCCGGCCCGGGAACAGCGCCTCCAGGACGCCGAACTGCTCGGCGACGACGAGGGGCTGGTGGTTGGGGAGCATCACCCCGCCGGTGCCGACCCTGATCCGGGAGGTCGCGGCGGCCACGGCGGCGGCCAGCACCGTCGGCGCCGAGCCGGCCACCCCCGGCACACCGTGGTGCTCGGAGACCCAGAACCGGTGGTAGCCGAGGCGTTCGGCCTCCACCGCGAACGCGACGGTGTCCCGCAGCGCCCGGGCGGGCTCCTCGCCACGGCGCGTGCGGGAACGGTCCAGGACGGAGAGGCGGAGGGCGGGCGCGGCGGTCACCTCGGTGCCAACGGCCGACCGCCGCGCCGCCATTCCCCGGCGCGCCGGGCGGAAATTCGCTTGCGGGCGCCGGCGGCCCGCCGATAGCAATGTGACATGCTACAGACCTCCCGCATCTTGCTGCGCGCCCGCCACGACAGCGACGTGCCCGTACTCCACACCGAGCTCTACGACGACGTCGTCACCCGCTCACGGGCCGACACCCGCCCCTGGCGGCCCCTGGCGGCCGACTCCCCGGAGTCCCCGTTCGTCGTGGGGCCGGGCGACGACGGGGTCGCCTTCTTCTCGGTGGTGGACGTGGCGTCGGGCGAGCTGGCCGGGGAGGCGCTGCTCTGGGGCATCGACGCCCACCAGCGGCGCGCCCACCTCGGCCTCGCGCTGCGGCCCGGGTTCCGCGGGCGCGGCCTGGCCGGCGACCTCGTGCGGCTGCTCTGCCACTACGGGTTCACGGTGCGCGGGCTGAACCGGCTGCAGGTCGACACGCTGGCGGACAACCTGCCGATGATCAAGGCCGCCACGGGGGCGGGGTTCGTACTGGAGGGCACGCTGCGCCGGGCCGCCTGGGTGTACGGGGCGTTCGAGGACGAGGTCGTGCTCGGGCTGCTCGCCTCGGAGTGGACCGGTCGGCCGGATCCGGCGGAGGCCACCGACGGAGCCTGAGCCCCTGCGCGTCCGCGCCGGCCGCTGTCCTCGGTGCGCTGCCCGTCGAGCGAGCCTCCCCGGCCCCGGTGGCGATCCGCTCGCGGTCACCGGCCGTCGGCCCGAACCGGGCCGGGCGGGCGGGCGGGCGGCCCACAGCCTCGGGGAGGGCTCGGGCACGTGCGCCCGCCCACCACGTCGACGGTTGCGAGCCTTCGTCGAAGCGCTCCGGTGAAGGGCGCTGGCCAACCCCGGCCGGACCACGAGGTCCGCGGCGCCCGGGCGCCCGGGCGCACGACCGTCCCCTCTCCCTCAGCCCCCGCGCAAGCGGTGGTCCGGCGTCACCGCCGCCGGTGGCGGGCGCGGTAGGCGCGCGGGGTGGTGCCGGTGAGGCGGGCGAAGTGCGGGCGCAGGGTCGCGGGGGACGCGAAGCCGACCAGGGCGGCGATCGCCTCGACCGGCTCGTCGGTCCGTTCGAGCAGGTCGCGGGCGCGCTGGACGCGCAGGCGGAGCAGGTGGCGCGGGGCACTGAGGCCGGTACGGGCCAGGAAGTGCCGGTTGAGGCTGCTGATGCTGACGCCCGCGTGGGCGGCGATGTCGGCGGGGGTGAGCGGCAGGTGGAGATTGCGCTCCAGCCACTCCAGGGTCGCGTCCAGCCCGCCGCGCTCGGCGAGGGTGCGGTCGATGGACTCGGCAACCCGTTCGGCGTGGGCCAGCAGCGGGCTGAGCAGTTCCCGGCGGGTCCGGTCGGCCGCCCGCTCGCCGTGGTCCTCGGCCAGCAGGCGCAGACAGACGTCCAGTCCGCCGAACACCCCGCCGGAGGTGCGGAAGGGGCCGTCGACGATCAGCGTGCCGCCGGGGTCGACCTCGATCCGGGGGTGCCGGCGGGCGAGCTCCCCGATGTGGCGCCAGGCGGTGGTCGCCCGGCGGCCGTCCAGCAGACCGCTGGCGGCGAGGACGAGCACGCCGCTGCCGTAGGCGCCGATCCGGGCGCCGCGGGCGGCCGCCGCGCGGAGCGCGTCGAGCAGTTCGGGCGCCGGGTCGTCACCGCCGTCGCCGTGCGCGGGCAGCAGGAGGACGTCGGCCCCGGCGGCGGCGTCGAGGCCGTACGGGAGCTCGGCGTCGACGGGGGCCGGGGCGCCGAGTCGGACGGTACCGGGGGCACCGGCGGCGCAGAGCCGGACGTCGTAGGCGATGCCCGGGTGCTCACGGGCGGCGGTGCCGAAGACGAGTCCGGGGGTGGTGAGGTGGTGGCCGGGCAGGCCGTCGAGGGCCAGGACGGCGATCACGGGCATGGCGGCAGCGTAGTCCGGGGGTCGAGAAGCGGCGGGGCGGGGGGGGCGGGTGGGGCGAAGGCCCGGCGCACGGGCGGCGCGATGCGCCGGGCGCAGCAGCGTGCGGGTGCGCCGGGCCGGCGCGGGGATCAGTCGCCGTAGGCCCGGAGCGTGGCCCGGATCCAGTCGGCGTAGGCGGGCACGTTGGTGTAGAGCCCGGGCCCGGTCGAGCAGGTCGGATCGTTGTCGCCGTCCCCGGAGGTGGTGCCGACCAGCTCCCAGCGGCCGCCCCGGCCGCGCTGGATCTGCGGGCCGCCGGAGTCGCCGATGCAGGCCATCGCGCCGGGCACCGGGCTCACCGTGCACAGCCGGGTCAGACCGGCCCGGCCCGGGTCGCACTCGTTGACCGCGCCGATGCGGGTGTCGAGCTGCCGCAGCCGGTCGGAGAAGGCCGCCTTGGTGATGTCTGTGGTGTCGACGGTGGTGCCGAAGCCCAGCAGCCGGGTCGGCGTCCCCGGGGCGCCGGCCCGGCTCGCGATCGGGATCGGCGTCTGCGGCGCGGCGCGGTCCAGGCGGACGAGGGCGAGGTCGTCCCGGTTCGCACCGGCCGCAGCGCCCAGCGTGTAGCCGGGGTGGGTGACGGTCCGTTCGATGCCGCGCACGGTCCCGCCGGCGGTTCGCCGGTCGGAGGCGATGCGCACGATGCCGTCGGGCCGCACCAGCGTGGTGTCGACGCAGTGCGCGGCGGTCAGCACCCAGCGGGGGTGGACCAGGGCCGCACCGCACACGCCGTCGTCCAGCCCGGCGTCGGGGACGGTCATCGGGATCGAGGCCATGAAGGGGTAGCGCTCGGTGGCCGTGCTGCCGTTGACGATGGCACCGGCCGGGCCGGCCAGGGTGGCGGTGCAGGCCGCGGCGGCCAGGGCGACCGTGGCGACGCGCGCCGCGCGGCGGACCCGGGAGACGTTGCGGGACATGGGTGGTCCGTTCGTTCGAGGGCGTGCGCCAGCACGCCCGGGAAGGTGGGGAACCGGCCGCCGAAAGGTCGTTGACCTGCGGTGCCGGCACGTCCCATCCTTCGCCGCGGCCCCCGGGGGCCGACAGCGGCGGCGATGTCACCCTGGGCTAAATTCTGGACATGCCCGTGATCGCCGCCCTGCTGCTCGACGGGGTGCCCGGGCATCACGTCACCACGCCGGCCGTCTGCTTCGGCACCGCCGACCGCTGCCACCCGCAGGTCTCGTACGAGGTGCGGCTCTGCGCCGCGCCGGGGTTCCGCTCGACCGGCGGCCCCGCCGCCTTCGGCCTGGCAGCACCGTGGGGGCTCGACGGGCTGGCACAGGCCGACACCGTCCTGGTGCCGGGGCACGAGGGGCACCTCGACGGTCCGCCGCCCGAGGTGGTCGGGGCGCTGCGGGCGGCCGCCGAACGGGGGTGCCGGATCGGGGCCTTCGGCGCGGGGACCTTCGCCCTGGCCGCGACCGGCCTGCTGGACGGCCGCCGGGCCGCGACCGCGCGCGGCCTCGCCGCCGAGTTGGCGCGGCGCCACCCCCGGATCGAGGTGGACCCGGACGGGGTGGTCGTGGAGGACGGCCCGTTCCACACCGCCGCCGGCGTCCTGGGCGGGGTCGACCTCTGTCTGCGGCTGATCACCGCGGACCACGGGGTGGCGGTGGCGGTCGAGACGGAGCGCCAGATGTTCCTGGACCTGCGCGCCGACGACGCGCCGGCCCCCGGGGTGCCGCTGTCCGACGGCGTGCTCGGGCCCACGCTCGGCTGGCTGGAGGCCCGGCTCGACCGGCCGCTGACGCTGGACGACATCGCCGGCCAGGCCGGGCTCACCGTACGGGGGCTGAGCCGCCGGTTCCGGGCGGAGACCGGTCTGCCGCCCCTGCAGTACCTGTTGCGGGTACGGATCCAGCGGGCGCAGCGGCTGCTGGAGCGCGGCGACGAGCCGGTGGCGAGGATCGCCGCCCGCACGGGGCTGGGCACCCCGGCCAATCTCCGCCACCACTTCCAGCGGTACACCGGCACGACCCCGAGCGTGTACCGGGCCGCGTTCCGGTCGCTGGTGAGTTCGCTGACCGGCTCGGAGGACGGCCCGACGGGGCCGGACCGGGGCGCCGCGGCGCACTGACCCGGGACGGGGGTCGCCCCTCGTCCACGGCCGGACGGCCCGGCCCCGCGGATCGGGGGCGGGTCGTCCGGGCGGCCGCGGGCGGGTCAGCGGCCCGCCGCGGGCGGGTCAGCCGCGGGTGAGGACCAGCGACTGGACCTCGGGGAGCCGGCGCCAGTCGCTGGAGACGATGCTCGCGTGGGTGCGGGCGAGCTGTTCGGTGCGGGTGCGGGCCTGGTCGGCGGTGGGGGCGGTGTTGCTGATGGCGGGGGCGACGTTGTGGGCGTCGGTCATCGTCAGCAGGTAGTGGTTGGTGTCGTACCACCCGGTGTCGACGCCGTTCACGTAGGTGGCGGCGTCACCGTCGAAGACCACGAACCAGGGGCGGATCGAGGTCTCGCTGTACCGGGTGCGCGGGTCGCCGGACGCCGCCCCGAGCGCGGTGGGGAACATCCGGGCCTCGCCGACCCGCCCGGCCGCGGCCAGGTCGCGCAGGTACCGCGCGTACTCGACGTCGGTGTGCAGGGTGTCGAACGGGTTGTCCAGCTCGACGGTGCCGGGGATGACGTAGACCAGGGCGCGGCCGGCCAGTGCCGACCTGGTCGGCCAGTTGCCGGCCCGGACGGCGTCGTCGAGGGTCGGGTAGGAGCCGCCGCCGGGCTTGGCCAGCAGGTCGGCCGGGCGCAGCGCGGCGGAGCCGAGGTGGGCGGCGATCAGCGCGTCGAGCTGGGCGGGGCCCATGCCGAGGTTCCCGGAGAAGCCCGGCTTGAGCTCCAGCTTGATCACCAGCGGGCCGGCGGCGGGGTGGGCGCCGAGCCAGAGCCGCACGTCGTCCAGGCAGGCGTCCAGGTTCTTGTTGCCGCCGCCGGAGTAGAGCTGGGCGGCCGTGGTGGCGCTGACGCAGTTGTTGGTGTTGCCCAGCGGGTTGGAGTGGCTGACCTTCCACTCCTTGGTGATGGCGTTCGGCCAGGCGTCCAGCTCGATCATGCCGGTGCCGGTGTCCAGGCCCTGCGCGAGGTAGCCGAAGGCGGCCGGGTCGTAGGTGTTGTGCAGGCCGACGGTGGTCGCGGAGCCGAACGGGAGGTCGCCCGGGGCGCTCCCGGGGGCGGCCTGCGCGGCGCCGCCGACGGGCAGGACGGCGGCGGCCGCGGCGAGCAGGCCGGCGGTGAGGGTGCCGATGAGGGTACGGCGGACGGTCACGGTGTCAGTCCCCTTGTCAGTGCGCCTGCTGGCCGGCGCGTCGTCGGCGGTGGCTCCCGCCGGTGCAGAGCATGTCCCGGCCGGCCATCGGCCCGGTGAAGAGGACATAACAACTTCGTGACCGTCAGCTTCCGACCCGTCACCGGACGGAGCCGTGGAGGTGGGCCGTGCGGCCGTCGCGCCCCCGCCACCGCCGTCAGAACACGGACCAGCCGGTGGCCGTCGTCAGGGCGTCCAGGGCGGCGACCCCGAGCACCGAGTTGCCCGCGGCGTCCAGGCCGGGGCTCCAGGTGCAGACCGCGCCCCGGCCGGGCAGGACCGCGAGGACGCCGCCGCCGACGCCGCTCTTGCCGGGCAGGCCCACCCGGTAGGCGAACTCGCCGGCCGCGTCGTAGGTGCCGCAGGTGAGCAGCACGGCGTTGATCCGCTTGGCCTCGCTGCGCGACAGCAGGCGCGAGCCGTCGGCGCGCACGCCGTGACGGGCGAGGAAGAGGCCGGCCAGCGCCAGGTCGCGGCAGTCGGCCTCGATCGCGCAGTGCGCGTAGTAGTGGGCGAGCACGTCCTCGACGGGGTTGCGCAGATTGCCGTAGCTCGCCATGAAGTGCGCCATGGCGGCGTTGCGGTGGCCGTGCTCGGCCTCGGAGGCGGCCACCGCGCGGTTCACGCCGACGGCCGGGTCGCCGGACTCCGCGCGCAGCAGGTCGAGGACGGCGCCGACCGCGTCGCCGGTGAGTTCCAGCAGGCGGTCGGTCACCACGAGGGCGCCGGCGTTGATGAAGGGGTTGCGCGGGACGCCGTGCTCGGACTCCAGCTGGACCAGGGAGTTGAACGGGTTGCCGGAGGGCTCACGGCCGACACCGGTCCACAGGCCGTCACCGCCCTCGGCGAGCGCCAGGGCGAGGGTGAACAGCTTCGACACCGACTGGACGGAGAACGGCTGCCGCCAGTCCCCCGCGCCGAAGACCCGGCCCTCCACGGTGGCGACCGCCATGCCGAACGCCGTCGGGTCGGCCTCGGCGAGCGCCGGGATGTAGTCGGCGACCCGGCCGCGCAGCGGCGAGCGCACGGCGGCCGCCATGGCCTCGTGCACCAGGGCCTGGTGGTCCACTTCCCGGTGGCCCCCGGCCGCGCCGGTGCCGTTCGGGCCGCCCGGGCCGTCGAGGTGGCCCGGGTCCTGCAGGTCGTTCGTGTCGTTCACCGCGCCATTGTCGTCGCCGCGGGTCGGCGGGGTGCGGGCGGGGGCGCGTCCGGGGTGTCGGACGCGCTCCCGCCCGGCCGCGCACGCCCTCAGCGGCGGACCATCCGGACGCCCGAGACCTCCAGCAGTCCGTCGAGCTCGACCCGGCCGACCCGCTGCTCCGGGCTCACCACCAGGCCGTCGCGGCGGACGACGTCGAGGATCCGCTCGGCCAGCGGCATCACCATGTGCCGCCCCCAGCACCGTTCACCGGCGTGCCCGAACGGCAGGTAGCCGGGTTGGGTGTCCGGGTCGAGGTCCTTCCAGCGCTCCGGGCGGAAGGACTCCGGGTCGTCCCAGAGCCGCGGGTCGCGGTGGCTCAGCAGCGGGAGCATCAGAATGTCGTCCGCACCGCCGATCCGGCCGTCGACGGCACCGAACTCCGGGGAGGCGACCCGCAGGATGTTCCAGGAGGGCGGCAGCAGCCGCAGCGCCTCCAGCAGCACGTCCCGGTTGGGCACGTCGTCGGCGAAGGGCGCTCCGAGCCAGACCGCGTTGGTCACCAGCGCGGCCACGGTGAAGCAGATCGGCGCCGCCACCCGCCGGTAGAGGTACATCGCGTAGCGACGGTCGTCATACGTCTCGGCTTCCAGCACCCGGGCCGCCAGATTCGACAGCGGGATTTCCGTACCCGGCTTTCCGAGCATCGCCGTTCCGGCCGCGACGGCCATCCAGGTCAATTTCGGAGTGAGTTCCAGCCGGCGGTCGACGAGCACCCGGAAACGGAGGCTCTCCTGCCCGAAGACGAGGTCGCGGAGATAGACGTGCGGGGTGTGCGGCCATTTCCCGGCGAGGTCCGCCCCCTCGGCCAGGGGCTTCTTCAGCGCCGTCCGGACGTCGGCGGAGACGGCCTGCATGAGCGCGGACGCGTCGGCGCGCGTCACGAGCCGGCCCCGCACGGGCTTGAAGGTCGGGCGCTCCTCCGCGTTGGCCGGCCTGCTGCGCAGCAGGCCGTCCATGAGGTCGGCGCCGGCGACCCCGACGGTGTCCGCCTCCAGGCGGAACAGGTCCTGACCTCGGTACCTGCGCAGGAGTTCGTCGATCCGCGGGGCGAAGAGGGTGACGCGGGCGCTCCGGCCGGTGCTGGACATAGCCATCCATGACTCCAAGGGTGAGCGGCCGTGGCGGCCGGCTCGCGATGAGCGGGCCGTGCCCGGCGAGCGCGGGTGGCACTCGCCGGGCACGTGTCCGACGGCGGACGAACCGCCGGGACTAGATCCAGCCGTACCAGGCGTAGGCCTTCAGGCTCTTCTCCGGCATGACCTTCTTCACGAAGTGAACGAGCTTCATGACAGCACCTCCATCTCGAAAGGGAACGATGACGAACAACTCTTCGGCGGGCGGCCCGCGCTGCACGAAATCCGCGGTGGACCCGGCAGAATTCCCGCTCCGCTTTCCGCCGCCGGGAAAAAGTGAATCCCAACCCGAAAACACGGTCAAGTGACGCAGGTCACCCGCAAGATCGACGGGCCCGCGGGTTTGACGCCCCCTCGGCCCGCCGGAACCACCTTGACGCGAGCGCGACATCGCTGGTCAACGCCACGGCCGTCGATGTCCCCCAGGTGAACGGAGCCTTCCGTCCGGAAGGACGAACGGAGGCCCCGCCATCCCGACGGAACGTTCGGTCTGCCCCTTGGGGCAGCCCGCCTGCCCCTTCCGTTCCGCTCCCCGGGCCAGTGGGCTTCGACCGATCGTTACCGCGCACTTCGCACCCGGGCGCCCGGTGCGGTGGCGACGCCGCTACCCTGTGCTCCGCAGCGGAACGGCCGACCGGCCGCCAAGCACTCGCTGGGGGCGATTGTGGTCGAACGTCTGGTGGTGGATCTCCACGCCGACGGCCGGATGTCCGTGACGGAGTGGCCGCCGGGGGCCGACGTCCCGGCGCCCGCCGCCGACGCCGGATGGCTGCGCAGACCCCTGGACGACACCGCCCTGGAGAACCTGCGCTGGTACCTGGAGGACCACCTCGGGACCCCGTTCGGGGCGTACGGAGAGCGCGGCCCGCACATCGCCCGCCAGCTCCCGGGCTGGGGCGCGCGGATGTTCTCCGCGCTGCTCGGCGACGGCCCCGGCCGCGACGCCTACCTGCGGGCCCGGGCCCGCGGCGGCGGTCTGGAGCTGGTGCTGCGCTCCGACTCCGCGCCGCTGCTCGGCCTGCCCTGGGAACTGATGACGGATCCGGGGCGCCCGGTTCCCCCCGCGCTCGACGGCGTGGTGGTGACCCGCTCACCGTCGTCCGCCGACCCGTTCGACGCGGTCACCGAGGCGGACGGGTCCCGGCTGCGGGTGCTGCTGGTGGTCACCCGGCCGGACGGCGCCGCGCACGCCGCGCCGCGGACGAGCGCGCTCCCCCTGCTGCGGCGGCTCGGGCCGGGCCGCGACGCGGTCGAGCTGCGGGTGCTGCGCCCGCCGACGCTCGCCGGGCTCGGCGAGACCCTCCGCGAGGCGCGCGAGGAGGGCCGGCCGTTCCAGATCGTGCACTTCGACGGCCCCGGCGTGCTCCCCGGGGCCAGGCCCGGCGACACCGCCGCGACCGGTCGGCGGGCGCAGGCCTTCCGGGGGCACGACCCCGAGGACGTGCTGGTGTTCGAGCGGCCGGACGGCGGCGCCGACCCGGTGCCGGTCCGGCGCGCGGCCCGGCTGCTGGCCGCCACCGAGGTGCCGCTGGTGGTCCTGGGCGCCCACCGGTCGGGGGACCCGGCCGGCGAGGCCGAGGCCGCCGCGGCCCTCGTGCTGCTCCAGGAGGGCGCCGGCGCCGTGCTCGCCCTGCCCTACCGCTTCGGCGCGACGGCGGCCACGGCGTTCCTGACCGCCGTCTACGAACGCCTCCGCCGCGGCGACCGGATCGCGCGGGCGGTGGCGGTCGGCCGCCGGCGGCTCGCCGAGGAGAACCGGCGCGTCTCCGTCAAGGGCCCGCTGCCGCTGGCCGACTGGACGGTCCCGGCCCTCTACCGCCGCAGCGAGCTGGCGTTCCCCGGACTGCGGGCCGAGCAGGACGCACCGGAGCACGGCCGGCTCCCCGACGCCGTCGCCGCCGGGTCCGGCACCGCCGCGGACCCGGACGCCCGGGACGGCCTGGAGGGCCTCGCGCCCGCCGGGGCGTTCGTCGAGCGGGCCGGGCTGCTGCTCGACCTGGACACGGGAGCCCGGCTGCACCGCGCGGTCGTCCTCCACGGCCCCGCGGGCGTCGGCAAGACGGAACTGGCGAAGGCCTTCGGCCGCTGGTGGCGGGACACCGGGGCGGTGGACGGGCCGGAGGCCGTGGTCCTGCACTCCTTCGAGCCGGGCACCGCCTCGTTCGGCCCGGCCGGGGTGGTCGACCGGATCGGCCGCCGGCTGCTGGCCCCCGAGGACTTCGACCCGCTGGCACCGGACGAGCGTCTGGAGGCCGTCGAGCGGGAACTCGCCACCAGGGACGTGCTGCTGATCTGGGACGGCGTCGAGTCCCTGCACACCGGGCCCGATCCGGCGGCCGCCACCCCGGCCCCCACCGAGGAGGAGCGTGCCGGTCTGCGGGCGTTCCTGGAGCGTGCGGTCCGGCGCGGGCGCGGCGCGGTCGTGCTCACCAGCCGGACCCGGGAGGACTGGCTGGGCTCCGGGCCGCTGCGCGTCGAGGTGCCCGGCCTGGACCCGGACGAGGCCGTCGAGTACGCCGACCGGCTGCTCGGCCCCGACCCCGACACCGTCCGCAAACGCGGGCTGCGGGTGTTCGGCCAGTTGCTGGAGTGGCTGGACGGCCATCCGCTGGGCATGCGGCTCGTGCTGTCCTCGCTCGACGCGCACGAACCCTGGCACACCCTGGACACCCTCGTGCGCGGCGAGGAGGCGGCCGCCGGGGGTACGGGGGACTCCGGGCACGCGGCGCTCGCGGTGAGCACCGCCTACGCGCTGGACCGGCTCACCGCCGCCGACCGGCGGGCGCTGGCGGCCGTCACGCTGTTCCGCGGGACCGCCGACGCCACGGTCCTCGCCCTGCTCTCCCGCCAGCCGCTCGCACCCCAGCGCTTCCGGGACCGCGGCACCGAGGAGTGGCAGCGGCTGCTGGAGCGGGCGGCCGGGCTCGGTCTGCTCACCGCCGCCCACGGCACCGCCGCGCACGCCCCCGCCGCGCCGGGCACCGCCTTCCGGCTCCACCCGGAGATCGCGGCCGCCCTGACCGCCCGCTGGCGCGCCGAGGAGCCCGGTTTCGCCGAGCAGCACGCGGCCGCCCTGCAGGCGCTGCTCGGCGCGCAGGTCAACTTCTGCCTGCTGCTCACCCGCGAACTGCTCGGCGGAAGCGCCGAGTTCGCCCTCACGGCGCTGGACCTCCAGCGGCGGACCGTCGGCGGCCTGCTGGTCCGGGCCGTCGAGCACGGCCTGTGGCTGCAGGCCCTGGCCCTCGTCCGGCCGCTGTACGCCTACTGGAACGCCCACGGGCTGGACACCGAGGCACGCGGCTGGACCGACCGGGTGCGCGCCGCCCTGGAGGCCCCCGACGGCGGCCCGCCGGGGGCCGACACCCCGGCCGGCTCGCTCTGGCTGTCCGTGGTCGGCGCCGACGCCCGGCGCCTGGTGCGGGCGGGCCGGACGGAGGAGGCCGAGCGGTCCTTCCGGGAGATCCACCGCGCCGTGGAACGGCGGACGCCGGACACCGACCAGCTGGACGACCTCGCCGACGGCTACCAGCAGCTCGGCCGGATCGCGGTGGACCGGGGCGAGTTCGCCGACGCCGAGCAGTGGTACCTGCACGCGCTCGGCCTCCTGGAGCAGCTCGACGACGCCCACGGCATCGCGCTCGGCCACCACCAGCTGGGGGTGATCGCCCACCGCCTCGGGCGGATGGACGACGCCGAGCAGCGGACCCGGGAGGCGCTCGACGCCTTCGAGCGCCTGGGCGAGTCCGGGCGCGCGGCGGCCTGCTGGCACCAGCTCGGCGTCCTGGCCCAGGAACAGGGCCGCTTCGAGGACGCCCACCTCTGGTACGGGCGCGCGCTGGACGGCGCCGAGCAGCCGGCCGACCTGCCGCTCGCGACCGACCTGCACCACCGGCTCGCCGCCGTCGCCGCCGAACTGGGGCGCCTCACCGAGGCCGAGAAGTGGTGCACGGAGGCGCTGGCCCTCGCCGAGGAGTCGGGCAGCCTGCCGGACTCCGCCCGCGGCTACCACCGGCTCGGCGTCCTGGCCTCGGCGCAGGAGCGGTTCGCGCAGGCCGAGTCCCTGCACCGCAAGGCGCTGGAGATCCGCCAGGACCTCGGCGACCGGCACGGCACGGCGGCCAGCCAGCACCAGCTCGGCGTCGTCGCCGCCCTGCGCGGCGACCTCGCCGAGGCGGAGACCTGGTACGCGCGGGCCCTGGCGGTCCGGGAGGAGCTGGGCGACCAGGCGGGGGTCTCCGTCGGCTACCACCAGCTCGGTCTGGCCGCCCAGACCGGCGGCCGGGCGGCCGACGCCGAGGCCCGGTACCGCAAGGCGCTGGACGTCTCGCACCGGATCGGCGACACGCCGGGGCTGGTGCGGACCTTCGGCCAGTTCGGGCTGTTCGCCGCGGAGCAGGGGCGCCCGCGCGAGGCGATGGAGTGGCTGGTCCGCAGCATCACCTGCTTCGAGGAGTTCCCGCATCCGCTGACCTGGCCGAGCGTGGTCAACCTCGGACTCCTCGCGCGCGACCTCGGTCCGCGCGCCGTGGAACGGGCCTGGCGCTCCGTCACCGGCCGCCGCCTGCCCGACGCCGTCCGGGACCACGTCGGCGGCTGACCGGCCCGGCGGGTCGCCGCGCAGGGCAGAGCAGAGCAGAGCAGGGCGGCGACCCGCCCGGACCGGCTCGGGCGGCCTCGCCCGGAAGCGGGACGGCGGACCGTGACCGGGACCCCTGGCGCACACCGGGGGCTCTGCTCTCCCCGCTCCGGGCCGGCCTCCCCGCGCGGCCCTCCGGCGGTCCGGGCGCTCGCCGGGAAGGACCTCGCCGAACGCCACCGCGACCCGCTCGACGCCCTCGCCCGGGCCGAACGCCTCGCGGCCGTCCCCGAACCGTTCGGCGACACGCTCGCCGGTGCCTTCCCCGGCCTCCACCGCCGCCGTGCTGCGCGGGATCGGTACGGTGACCCGGGGCTCCCGGACGTGCGTCACCTGCCGCTTCCTCCGGCCCGGCGCCCACCCGGGCACGGAGCGGCCGGACCACTACGCCGTCGCCGACACCGCGCTGCGCTGCGCCCGGACCGTCCGGGCCGGCGGCCAGGCCGGAGCCGAGACGCCGGGCCTGACCGCCGTGCCCTACGACCCCGCCGACCCCGAGGGCCCGGGCACGGGCGGCGCCTTCCCCGCCGTGGCCGTCGGCGCGCCGCTACGCGCCGGTGTGGTCGCCGAGGAGGAGGCCGCGGATCCGGGTGACGGTCCCCGTGTCGCGGGCCGTGGTGAACGGCAGGGCGTTGTCCCCGGCCAGGCGGAAGGGCGTGCCGTCGAGCGTGGCGTGGGCGCCGCCCGCCTCCGCGACCAGGAGCAGCCCGGCCGCGTGGTCCCAGGCGTTCTCCCAGCCGAACACCGTCGCATCGAGGGCGCCGCGGGCGATCTCCAGGTACTCCAGCCCGGCCGAGCCCGCGCACGGCCGGGCCCGCACGGCATCGGCGCGCACGCCCTCGGTGCGCAGGCGCCGCAGCGCGCGCTTCGCCCCGGGCGTGGTGTGGAAGGGGTAGGAGGCGGCGATCCGCAGCGGCGCGCCGTCGTCCGGTGCGCCGGCCCGCAGCTCGACGCCGTCCAGGCGGGCGCCGCCGCCCCGCAGGGCCGTCGCCATCCGGTCGTGGACCGGCGCGTACGTCCAGGAGGCCAGCAGCTCACCGCGGTGGGCGAGGGCGACCAGGGTGCAGAACCCCTCGTCGCCGCGGACGAAGGTGCGGGTGCCGTCGATCGGGTCGACGATCCAGACCGGGCGGTCGCCGGCCAGCGCCGCGTAGAGGCCCGGGTCGGCGTCGACCGCCTCCTCCCCCACCACGACCGAGCCGGGGAGCAGCGCCGTCAGAGCGGCCGTCAGATGCGCTTCGGCGCGCCGGTCGGCGACGGTGACGAGGTCGTGCGGGCCGTTCTTCTCGGCCACCTGGTCGGCGGTCAGCGCACGGAAGCGCGGCATGATCTCGGCGGCGGCCGTCCGGCGGACGGCCTCCTCCACAGGGCCCAGGCACTCCGCGGCGAATCCTTCGTCGATCATCCGTCCATCACATCACAGCCTCGGCTCTTCGGACCCCGACCGAACAGACGGACGAGCCGGGAGGACCGGTCCGCCCGCCGTGGCCGACGGGGCCGGGCGGGTCGGCAGCGCGGCGAGCGCCAGGACCGCCGCCACCCCGGCCACGGCGGCGAGGGCGGTCCGCAGACCCGCCGCCGAGGCGGTCAGGCCGACGGCGGCGGGCCCGACCAGGAAGCCCCCGTAGCCGACCGAGGCGACGACGGCCACCGCCGCCGAGCGCGCCTCGGGGCGGGCCCGGGCCCCGGCCAGGGAGAGGATCGTCGGCGCGCAGACCGAGGTGCCGAGGCCCGCCACCACGAGCCCCGCGAGCATCGTTCCCACGCCGGGCGCCAGGGCGGCGCCCAGGGTGCCGGCCGCCGCCACCGCCGCGCCCAGTGCCAGCAGGTGACGCTGCGGCAGCCGCGCGGCGAGCCCGTGCCCGGCCAGCCGGCCGACGGCGGCCGAGGCGGCGAAGACCACCGGGCCGGCCGCGGCCGTACCGGGGCCGGTGTGCAGGACGGCGCGCAGCATCACCGCGCTCCAGCTCTGCCAGGCGTTCTCGACCAGGTACGCGAGCGCGCACAGCACTCCGAGCAGCAGCAGCGGCCGGTCCGCGACACCCGTCCGCCGCCCTCGCCCGAGCCCTCGCCCGGGCGAGGGCTCGGGCGCCGGGCCCGGACCGCCGATCACGGCCGCGGCCCCGGCGAGGAGCGCGGCCGCCGGCAGCAGGACCGCGGCGGCGGCGAGCCCGCGGCCGAGCGCCAGACCCGCCGCGAGGGCCCCGCACACCACGCCGGCGGAGAAGCAGGCGTGGGCGGCGCTCATCAGCGGGCCTGACCGGCTCTCCTCCGCACTCGCCAGCGCGTTCACGCCCACGTCGACGGCCCCCGAGGCCGCGCCGAGGGCGGCGAGCGCGGCCATCAGCGCCGGTGCGCCGCGGGCCAGGCCGGGCAGGACGGCCGCCACCGCCATCAGCAGCAGGAGCGCCGCGACCGCCGGGCGCCCGAAGCGGTCCACGGCCGCACCGGCGGGCCGCATCGAGCAGAGCGCGCCGAGGCCGATCATCAGGACGGCGACCCCGAGCTCGCCGTCGTCCACCCGCGCCCGCCGCTGGACCTCCGGGATCAGCGCGCCCCAGGTGCCCCAGAACACCCCGAACACGGCGAACCCCGGCAGCACCCGCACCCGTGCCCGCACCACCGGATCCGGCCCCCATCGATCGCGCCGCCGTCCGGGCAGGATGATGCCCGCCCCCGGCCGCCGGGTCCCGGCGCCGCCGACGGCGCACGGGGGCACGGCGCAGCGCGGGACCGCGCCGGGTGCTCCCGCGCGACGGTGCCCGGGCGGCCGGACGCGGGGTCAGGACCGGTCGCGGGCCAGCGCCCGGCGCAGCGCGAGGTGGGTCAGCCAGGCCATGCCGAAGGTGAACGGCGCGGCGGTGTTGTCGGCGGGGCCGGGGACGAGGGAGCAGACCACCATGACGGCGAGCGGTGTCCGGACGCGCGACACCGCGCGGCGGACGGCCGGCCGGACCGGGGCCCGTGCGGCCAGCCACGGGACCAGCAGGCCGAGCGCGGCGAGCGGGACGGTGAGGCCCGTGTGCTCGGCCGCCTCGAACACCGTCCAGGCGAGCAGCAGCGCCCCGAGGGCGCCCCAGGCCGCTCGTGCGGCACGGCCGGCGGTCTCGTGTGCCATGGTGGCCCTCCCCTGTGCGTCGCACACCGCGCCACCGGTGCCGGGGCGGTACCGCCAGCAGTATGCGACGCATCCGGCTCCCGGGCCACACCCGTACCACCCCTGGGTCAGCGGCCGGCGGCGGTCGGCAGCGCGCAGTGGTCGCGGGCCTCGGCCAGGGCCGCGGCGAGGGCCTCGGGCCGGCGGGTGGAGAGGTAGACGTAGGGGCAGAGCAGGGAGGGTTCGGCGACCTCCACGCGCACCGCGCGCGGGAGGTAGCCGCGGATCAGCAGGCGGGCCCGGGGGCCGGCCAGCCGGGTGCGCCAGGCGAAGGCGGCGGCCTGGTCGAGGACTTCGACCGCGCCCGCGTGCTCGCCGCGCAGCACGACCGGTCCGGCCACCAGGACGCCGTCGCAGACCCGGATCCGGACCCGGCCGTAGCCGTTCAGCGCCGGGGCCGTCAACGCCAGCAGCAGCGCGCCGCCGGCCAGGGCGGGCAGCGGGCCGAGCGGGAGGAGTGCCGCCGTGAGCGCGGCGGCGGCCGTCAGCGCGGCCAGCCACCAGCGCAGTGGGACGGAGAGTCGTTCGTCGTAGATCACCACACCCGGATGCTGCCACGCCGTCACCCGGGTCCCGCAGCCGGGCCGCCGCCCGGAGCGGTGCCGGGCTCAGGCCCCGTCGTACCAGGAGAAGGCGGCGATCCGCCAGCCCTCGGGGGTGCGGACGAACTGGAAGGTCTTCGTCCCGCCGCCCTCGTACGGCTGACCGTCCAGGGTCCCGGACTTGCGGTACTCGCCGATCCGGGAGGCGATGTCCCCCGCGATCTCGGTCCGTTCGGAGGTCTCCCACTCGGAGAAGCCGACCAGCCGCCCGTCGTTCAGCAGGCGCTCGCGCGGCTCGATGAACTCCTCGACGGAGTAGACCGTGAACGTCGGGGCGGTGCTGACGATCACTCCCTGCGGGAGCATCAGCCGCCGGATCGCGGCCACGTCGGCGCCCCGGCCTCCGCGGTTGTCGAAGGCGCCGAAGAACTCGGCGGTGAGCTGGTCGATCTCGGTCTTGGACATGGGGCCGACCGTAGCACCGCGGATTCCTCCGGTCCCCCGTTCGACGGCGGGCCCCCCGTCGTCATGTGGCGGGCCCGCTCCGGGTGTTCGGAATGTGACGAGGCCGCGCCCCTATGGTGAACGCAAGGAGCTGGCTAGCATGAGCATGCCGTCTCAAGGTATCCGCCAACCCTCTACGGGAGGAGCCCCTCATGAGCGCACAGGTCCTGGAGATCCGCGACGCCGGCCTGCTGGACATCGACGAGGAGACCATCGTCTTCGAGGACGCGTTCGACGCGGACCTCGCCCCGGTGGCGTGTCTCGCCGACCCGTGGGTCACCTACGTTCCCACCCGCTTCGAGTGCGGGTTCGACTCCTGACCTCCATCGGGCGGTCCGCGTAGGACGGTGGCCGCCGGGCGGGCGACCGCGCGGTGGTCACCCCGTCCCCGACCGGGAGGACGGTGCCCCGCGCGGAGCGGCGCCGCGCCGCACCGCACCGGGCGGAGCCTCACAGGAGCGCAGGGCGCAGGGAGCACGGACCACGGAGGGGTGGCACGGCGATGGCGGCAGCGGCACCGACGGACCCCGGGCCCGGCCACGGGACGGCCGAGGGCGTCCGGGCCCGGATCGCCGCCCACCTGGCCGGGCCGACCGCCGCCCGGCGCGGGCTGCACGCCGGCGACGGCTGGCTGTACCTGCGGGACCCGGAGATGCCCGCGCTCGCCCACGGCTGGAAGCTCCACCTCTCCGCCCGGCCCGAGCAGTTGGCGGACCTGGTCGACCTGGTCCTCCCCGTCCTGCTCCGGCACCGCTGCGACGCCAAGTTCGCCGCCGACGCCGCCGTGCTGGGGCGGCTCAACTCCGGTCTGCGCGGCGCCGCCGCCGTCGGCAAGGCGGTCACGGTCTATCCGGCGCCGGGCGGGATCGCCGCGCTGGCGGCCGAGTTGGCCGAGGTGCTCGCGGGCCGCCACGGCCCCCGGGTGGTCAGCGACCGGCGGCTGCGGCCGGACGCCCCGGTCTACTACCGGTACGGTCCCTTCCGCGCCGACGGCGACGACCCCGATCTCGTCATGACCGGCCCCGCCGGGGAGGCCTTCCGCGGCCTCGCCGACGGCTCCTACCGCCAACCGCCCTGGGCGGCGGACCCGTTCGCCGCAGGCACCCCGCCGCCGGAGGCGACCACCCGGGTCGGCGACGGCCGCTACCGGATCACCGCCGGGATCACCCGCTCGCCGAACGGGCACGTCTACCGGGCGGTCGAACTCGCCACCGGGCGGGCGGTGGTGGTGAAACAGGCCCGCGCCTTCGTCGCCGAGGACCCGTCCGGCACCGACGCGCGCGGCCGGCTCCGGCACGAGCGGCGGGTGCTCGCCGCGCTCGACGGGGTGCCCGGCGTACCCCGGCTGGTCGACTACTTCCGGCACGGCGAGGAGGAGTACCTGGTCAGCACCGCGCGGGGGCCGTACGACCTGCGCCGCGACGTCCTCGCGTCGGGTCCGTACCGTCCGGACGGCAGGGGCGCGCCCGGCCGGGACTGGTGGGCGCTGGCGCGCGGGCTGCTGGCCGTCCTGGACGCCGTGCACGCGCGCGGCGTGGTCGTCCGCGACCTCAAGCCCGCCAATGTCGTGCTCGACGGCTCGGGCGGCTGCTCACTGGTCGACTTCGGTGTCAGCGCCCTCGCCGGGCAACGGCCCGAGGGCGCCACCCGGGGTTACGGCCTGCCGGGCTCCGGCGAGGCCCGGCCCGCCGACGACTACTACGCGCTCGGCGCCACCCTGCACTGGGCCGCCACCGGGCTGGACCCCGTGGTGATCGACCCGGACCCGGCCGTCAACCGCGCGCGCACCCTCGCCTGCCTGGCCGCCGCGCTGCCGGCGGGTGGGCGGGAGGCGGCGGACGCGGTGGTGACGGCGGTGGCCGGCCTGCTCAGCCTCGACGCCGGGGAGCGCGCCGGGGCCGCCGCCGGGCTGCGGCCCGGCGTCCCCGTCCAGACCGCCTGCCCCGTCCGGACCGCCCGTACCGTCCGCCCCACCGCCGCCGCGGCCCACCGGCCGCCGCCGGTGACCGGGGACCTGCTCGGCGAGGCCGTCCGGCACACCCTCGACCGCTCGGTCCGGATGGCCCGCGAGCTGGTCGGGACGGCCCCCGGGGGCGGGCGGCCGCGCGCTCTGCTGTCGCTCTACGACGGCGCCGCCGGGCTCGGCCTCGAACTGCTCCAGCACCCGGACCGGCCCGAGGTCCGCACGGCCGCGGCCGACCTCGCCCGGTGGACCGCCGCCCATCCCGCCCTCGGCCGGCTCGGCCCGGGGCTGTACGACGGCCGGGCCGGCGTCGACCTGTTCCTCGCCCAGGCGGCGCACCTGCTGGGCACCGAACGGCCCGCCGCTGCGGACGGACCACTCGCCGACGACCTCCCGGCCGACCAGATCTCCGGTGCCGCGGGGGTCGGCACCGCCCGGCTCCTGCTGGCCCGCTCGGCCCGCGCCGACGGCCGCCCGGAGGAGGCCGAACGGCACCTGGCCGTCGCCGCCGACTGCGCCCGACGGCTGACCGACGGGCGCCCCACCGACCCCCGCGAGACCCCCAACCCGGCCACGGCGGCCCTGGTGGAGGGCTTCGCCCACGGACGGGCCGGTCTCGCCCACTTCCTCCTCGCCCGGATCCCGCCCCGGCACGCCACCCCGACCGCCGCGCACCCGGAGGCCGCCCGGCGCCTCGTCGACGGCCTCGCCGCCGACGTCCCCCGGCTCGCCGCTGCCGCCGGCGCCCCCGGTGCGACCCGGCGCTACGGCTCCTGGTGCCGCGGGCTCGCCGGGATCGGCACGGTCCTGGTCCAGGCCGCCCACCACCACCGCGAACCGGCGCTCCTCGCCCGCGCCGCGGAGGCGGCGGCCGCCTGCCGCACGCTCGCCCCCAGGATGGGCCTGACCGGCCAGTGCTGCGGCCTCGCGGGCGTCGGCGAACTGCTGGTCGACCTGGCGGCGACCACCGGGGACGAGCGGCACTGGCACGCCGCCGAGGAGGTCGCGGGCCTGATCCTGACCCGTGGCGGCGGTCCGTGGGGGCGCCCGCTGCTGCCCGGCGGCGACCCCGCCGCCGAGTCCCCCGCCTGGGCCGTCGGCACGCCCGGCGTGCTCGGCTTCCTGCGCCGCCTCCAGCGGCGGGGCGGGCCGCGCCTCGGGCACCTGTTCCCGGCCTGACCCGTCGATTTCGGTTTCTGATCATCCGTTGGTAGGTTCTTCCTCGTCGAGAGGGCGGGTCGCGCAGGCGGCGGAAAGCCCGGTCGGCCAGGCGTCGGTGGTGCATTGGCAGCACGCCCGCTTTCAGCGGGAAGAGTTCGTTCGATTCGGGCCCGGCGCTCCGATGGACGGGGGCGGCATCCGTATGACGGGTGCCGCCCCCGTTCCGTTTCCGCCGTCCCCGGGCGCCGTCCCGGCTCCAGCCTCGGCTCCGGCTCCGGCTCCGGCTCCGGCTCCGGAAGGAGACTGTTCCCCGTGACCCTGCTGCTCTCCCGCGCGGACGTCGAAGCCGCCCTGGACATCCCGGCCGCCCTGGCGGCGCTCGACGCGGGATTCCGCACCGCCGACCGGCTCCCGGCCGCCCAACGGGTCGGCGTCCGCCTGCCCGGCCCCGGGACGGCCATGTGCCTCGTCCCCGGGCTGCTCCCCGACGTGCCCGCGTACACCGTGAAGGTCAACGCCAAGTTCCCGGCCGCCGCACCCGCCCTGCGCGGCATCGTCTGCCTGCACGCGCTGGCCGACGGCGAACTGCTCGCGCTGCTCGACTCCGCCTCGGTCACCGCCTGGCGGACCGGGCTGGCCGCCGCACTGGCCACCCACGTGCTCGCGCCGGAGGGCGCGAGGACGGTCGCCGTCATCGGCGCCGGCGCCCAGAACCGGACCGCGCTCCGGGCCCTGCGCACCCTGCGGCCGATCGACGAGGTGTACGCCTACGACCTCGACCCGGAGCGCGCCGCCGCCGTCGGCGCGGCCGTGCCCACCGCGCGGGCCGCCGTCGAGGCCGCGGACATCGTCCTCACCGCGACCTGGTCGCGCGAGCCGCTGCTCGACGCCGAGGTGCTGCGGCCGGGCCTCCACCTCACCAGCCTCGGCTTCGACGAGCCCGGCAAGACCGAGCTCTCCCCCGCCCTGCTGCGCGCGAGCCGCCTCGTCGTGGACGACCCCGGCCTCGCCGCGACCTCCGGCGTCCTGCACAGCGCCGCCCTGGACCCGGCCCTCGCCACCCCGCTCGCCGACATCCTGCGCGGCACCGCCCCCGCCCGCCCCGACGACCGCCCCACCGTGTTCGCCCCGATCGGCCTCCCCTGGCAGGACCTCGCCCTCGCCTGGCCCCTCTACCTCGCCGCCCGGTCCGACGCCGCGACAGCCTCCTTCGGCTTCCACTGACTTCACCGTCCCCCGGCTCTCCTCCGGCCCGTCCTCCGGGAGGCGTACTTCTGGGACCGCCTCTCCGACGGCTACCGTTTCCAGGACACCGACGACCGACCGCCGACGACCCCGGACCCGACGCACCGAACCCGCCCCGCCCCGCCCCGCCGTGCGACGGAGGAGACGACCGTGGAGAAGTTCGTTCCGAAGTTCCAGGGCGCACCGTGGCCCGACGGCGCCCGCGTCCTGCACGTCTACGCCGTTCCCGACCTGCGGACCGACCGCGGGCTGGCGGACCTGGCGGGCGCGTGCCGAACGGCGATGCGCCCCTACCCGATCACCCCGCTCGGCGACGACACCCTGCACTGCACCCTCGACATGATCGCCGACACCACCTCCGACCGGATCACGCCCGCGGAGCGCGCCGACCTCGTCGCGGCCCTGCGCGAGCACCTCGCCGCCACCGCGCCGTTCGAGGTCACCGCCGGCCCCCCGGTCGCCAACCGGGCCGGAGCCGTCCTGCACCTCTCCCCCGACCACCTCCTGCTCGACCTGCGCGAACGCGTCCGCGACGCCATCCGCCGGACCCGCGGCCCCGGTGCCCTGCTGCACGACGGCGGCCGCCCCCACATCTCGCTCGGCTACGCATGGTCCGAGGCCTCCTCCGAGGACCTCCGGACGGCCCTCCGCCGCCTCTCCCCCGGCCACGCGCCCGTCCGCGTCCGCGAGGTCCAACTGCTCGACGTCCGCTTCCGCCGGCACCCCCGCCCCGGTGCCGAGACCGCCTGGCAGCTCTCCTGGACGCCGGTGGCCACCGTCCCGCTCGCCCACGGCTGACGGCCGGCCCCGCAGGTCCGGCCCCGCCGCCCCGCACCGGCCCGGCCGCCGTCAGGCGGGCTGCCAGAGCTCGATCCGACGGCCCTCGGGGTCGGTGACCCAGCCGAACCGGCCGATGCCCGCCAGGTCCTGCGTCTCCTCGTCCACCGCCGCCCCCTTGTCGCGCAGTTGGGCGAGCATGGCGTCGAGGTCCCGGACCCGGAAATTGAGCATGGTCTGCTGCTCGCGGGAGCCGAAGTAGTCGGTCCCTGACTCGAAGGCCGCGAACACCGTGGGCCCGGCGTCCTGCCGCCAGAGACCGTTCTCGTCGGCGTCCAGGCCGAGGCAGTCGCGGTACCAGGCGCTCAGGGCCACCGGGTCGGCGGCGCGCAGGAAGTATCCGCCGATTCCCAGCACACGTTCCATGGCCGCCATCCTGCCAGGACCGCGTGCGGACGGCCCGACGAGCGGCCCGGGGCTGGACGACGGCCCGGGGCCGCGCGCGGGTCAGCGGCCGGCCGAGCCGGTCAGCCGGGTCTCCAGGTGCCCGGACGAGGTGCCCGGACGCCCGGCGTCGCTCCGCGACCGCCCCGGCCAGGGCCGGTACGGGGCCGCCGCCGCTCCCACCCGTCACCCACGCCCCGATCAGGCCACGACGGTCCCCCGGCCTCCGCCGGAGCGGAGCGCGAGGGCCGATTCCCGCCAGCCGCGCCCGGGGCCTACGGAGCAGAGTGGGAGGCCTGGGACGGCCTGGACGAGCAACCGGAGAGCGGACGTGAGCGTGCACACGATGGACGGGACCCCCGCGCGGCGGGTCGGCGAGGCCGACTGGGCGGCGATCGCCGAGGAGGTCGGGGAGCACGGGAGCGCGCTGACGCCGATGCTCCTCGACCCCGCCGGGTGCGCGGAGGTGGCCGGGCTGTACGACCAGGCGGAGCGCTTCCGGAGCACCGTCGACATGGCGCGGCACCGGTTCGGCTCCGGGCAGTACCGGTACTTCCGGGAACCGCTCCCCGCGCCGGTCGCCGCGCTGCGCGAGGCGCTCTACCCGCGGCTGCTGCCGATCGCCCGGGACTGGGCGGCCAGGCTCCGCCGACCCGCGCCGTGGCCGGACACCCTCGCCGAGTGGCTGGAGCGCTGCCACGCCGCCGGGCAGTCCGACCCCACGCCGCTCCTGCTGCGCTACCGTGCCGGCGACTGGAACGCGCTCCACCGCGACCTGTACGGCGAGCTGGTGTTCCCGCTCCAGGTGGTGATCGGGCTCGACGTGCCCGGGACCGACTACACCGGCGGCGACTTCCTGACCGTCGAGCAGCGGCCCCGGGCCCAGTCGCGCGGCACCTCGGTCGCCCTTCCCCAGGGCCACGGCCTGGTCTTCACCACCCGGGACCGCCCCGTGCGCTCCGCCCGCGGCTGGTCCGCGGCGCCCGTCCGGCACGGCGTCAGCACGGTGCGCTCGGGCCTGCGCCGCACGCTCGGCCTGGTGTTCCACGATGCCGGCTGACCCCTGCGGCCCCGACCCGGCCGCCACGTCGCCCACCCCGTCGCCCGCGCCGCACACGGCGGCCGAACTCGACGCCCTGGCCGGCCTGTTGCCCCGGTTCGGCTCCGTGGTGGTCGGCCACGGCCGCGACCGGGCCTCCAGCGCCGCCGCCCGGGCGTTCGCCGAGCGGTGGCGGGCCGAGGGCGGGACCGTCCTCGACGTCGTCGACTGGCCGGAGGAGGCCGCCTCCTGGCTGCGCCAGGCACGCCGGTTCACCGCCCTCGCGCCGGACGCCTGGGTGGTGGCCGCCGGTCCGCGCGGCTGGGCGGGCATGAGCCGGCGGCTGCGGCACAGCACCGGCTGGGACCCGGCGCGGACCGTCGGCTTCGCGTCGACCGGCAGCGCCCTCGCACTCGCGCTCGCCGGTCCGGGCACCCTGGACGGCCTGCGCGGCGCCACGGCGGACGGCCGGACCTGGCGGGTGGGAGAGGGCGACGCGGAGCGGACGGCCCCCGCGGGATGACACCCGTCCGGGCGGGTCCGAGCCCGGCGGCCCCTCAGAAGACGTTCAGCGGGTGGTCCGGCGCGAGGAGCTCGACGATGCGCGCGGCGACCTCCTGCGCGGTGTTCCCGTCCGGGCTGTCACAGCCCGTGGTGGTGCTGACCGCGACCGTCAGCCGGGTGTCCGGCTGGTAGGCCTCGATGGCGGCGTAGCCGGAGAACGACGGGTTGGACAGGATCCAGCCGTCGCTGACGATGACGCCCAGGCCGAAGTGCCGGGCCTCGGTCTGGAGCAGGCAGACGTCCTCCGGGCAGCCGTCCGCCGGACCGGGCAGGCCGACGGTGCCCGGGTTCAGCTGGGTGCGGAAGGACTCCGGGGAGAGCAGCGCCCCGGTGCCGACGGCCTCGATGGAGCGCCCGAAGTCGCAGACGTCGGTGGCCAGCACGGCGCCGGGGGCGGTGGTCCACGACGGGTTCCAGAAGCTCGACTCCTCGTAGAGGCCGCGCCCGGCGGTGAAGGCGTGCAGCACGGGGTCGGGGAGGTCGGGGGTGAAGCGGTTGACCGTCTGCCGCAGGCCGAGCGGCTCGAAGATCCGCTGTTCCAGCAGGTGGTCGAGGCGGGTGCCGGTGATCCGTTCCAGCGCAGCGCCGAGCAGCACGAAGTTGGCGTGCGAGTAGCTCCAGTTGGTCCCCGGCCGGTACCAGAACGGGTGGCTGGCGGAGATCCCGACCAGCTCCTCCGGGGTCCACTGGCGGAACGGCTCCGCGGTGAGCGTGTCCAGGAATCCCTGGTCGGTGACGTAGTCGGCAAGGCCGGAGGTGGTGTCGCCGAGCATCCGCAGGGTGATCTCGTCGGCCCGCGGCACCTCCGGCAGCCAGCGGGCGATCGGGTCGTCCAGCCCGACCCGCCCCTCCTCGGCGAGCTGGAGCAGCACGATGCCGAAGAAGGGGAAGGCCATCGAGCCGGCCCGGAAGTGCATCGCCGGTTCGGCCGCGACACCGGTCATGGACTCGCCGAGGGCGCCGGTGACGATCTCGCGGCCGTCCATCGAGACGCGCAGGAGCACGGCGTTCAGATCGAGTTCGCGCTGCGCCCGGCGGGCGATGTCGAGCACCTCGCGGGCCCGGGGGTCGGCCTCGGGATCCGAGCGGACGCAGGCGTGCGAGGGCGAGGGGGTCTTGGCGATGCCCTCGGCGGCGGGGAACACCACGGCGGTCAGGGCCGCGGCGGTCAGCACGGCGGCGGCGAGCACCCCGCCGCGGGAGACCGCGCTGCGGGCGGACGCGGTACCGGAGGACGCGGTACGGGCGGGCGCGGTACCGGAGGACGCGGTACGGGAGAAGGTCATGACGCACTATGTGCGGACGCCCCGACCGCCGCCCGGCCCAACACTCCGCGGCGTCCTCCGAGGGGCGCAGTCGCCCCTCCGCGAGCAGCGGTCGCAGTCGGCCGATTCGAAGCGGTCGGCGGGCGGGGATCCTGGCGTAGGGTCGGCCCCGGGACGGCCGCGCGGGTGGGGGTTCGCGCCGGTGCCGTCCCCGGTGCGGCCGTCGTTCTCGCGACCGGTCACGGTACGGCCGCCCTGGGCACCGTGGTTCACCGTTGCTCAAGCGTGTTCACGCCTGCTCACAGGTGTGCGCCACTGCTCACGCCGCTCACCGTTGCTCTCATCGCTCTCCGACGCTCCGTCACTCCGGGGCCCGGCCGCGGCAGCCCGCCACCGCGGCACCGCGGCCGTCCATCCGCCCCGGGTGACGCACCGCCGCACGCCGAAGGGACCGCCATGTCCGAACACACCGAACCGTCGCTCCCCGTCTCCCGGATCGGCCGGCGCCGCCTGCTGCGCGCCGGGCTGGCCACCGGGGGTGCGCTGGCCGCCGTCCGACTGCTGCCCGCGCCGCCCGCCGTCGCCGCGCCCGCCGTCGGCCTCCGCCCGCCCGCCACGGGGGCCGCACCCGCCCCGGTCACGGCCGCGTGGCCGGACTGGGCGCGCTTCGCCCGCCTCGCCGACGGCACCTTCGACGAGGAGGCCGACATGCAGGGCCGGATCAACCAGCTGAAGGCCCAGAACGTCAGCGTCATCGAGCTGGACACCGTGCTGTCCGACTGGCTCACCGACGCCGAGTTCACCGCCCACGCCGCACTGGTCAAGACCTTTACCGGCAAGGCCCACGCCGCCGGTCTGAAGGTCGTCATGTACTACCCGTCCCTGGAGGTGATCTCGCCCGGCGGCGAGAAGGGCCGCTCGTTCTACAAGAACGACCAGGGCCGCGCCTGGGTCCAGCGCTCCCTCGACGGCAAGCCGAACGTCTTCTACGGCAGCCTGGTGGTCTGGGTCGACCCGGGCGACGAGAGCTGCTGGGTGAGCCCCAACTCCCCCTGGCGGGACTACTACCTGAAGCGGATCAAGGCGCTCGCCGGCACCGGTGTGGACGGGATCTGGCCGGACGTGCCGATCTACTTCGACGGGGCGCTCTCCTGGTGCGACGCCTCCACCTGGGGCGCGGCGGCCTTCAAGGCCGACACCGGGCTGCCCGCGCTGCCGACGGCCGCGAACGACAACGACCCGGTCTTCCGCCGGTACGTCGAGTGGCGCCACCGCAACCTGCTCCAGTTCCAGCTCGACATCGCCGCCGCCGGGCGCAGCGTCAACCCGGACCTGGTCACCTTCGTCGAGACCGTCTCGATGGACTACCGCTACGCCACCTCGATCGGCCTGGACGGCGCCTACCTGCGGCAGGCGCCGGGCAACGTCAGCCAGGTCTGGGAGGTCGACATCCTCGCCAACGAGGACGGCATGCGGCACGCCACCGCCACCGACTGGACCTGCCTGATCTCGATGTACAAGTACGCGCGGGCGGCCAGCGGCGCCAAGCCGGCCTGGGCGTTCTCCTACGGCTGGAAGGCCGACGACGCCTCGCTGGTGATGGCGGAGCTGATCGCGGCCGGCTGCAACCCTTACGAGGTGAAGACGCCGTACAAGAACGACACCACCGACGCCGCGATGCGCACCCGGATGTTCGGCTTCGTCAAGGCCAACCAGCAGCGGCTCTACGACGCGGTGTCGACGGCCGAGGTCGGCGTCTACCACTCCAGCGCCTCGCGCGACTACGTGAGCCCGGGCGAGGGCAACGGCATGTACGCCAACGCGACCGCTCCCACCGGCGTCAAGGACTGGTGGGGCGGCGACGACCCGCAGATGAGCTGCACGACGATGCCGTGGATGGGCGAGTTCCGCGGCACCGTCAAGGCCCTGGTGTACGCGCACATCCCGTTCGACACCGTGACCAGCCCGGGGCTCGCGGCCGAGGACCTGGCACGGTTCAAGGTGGTGCTGCTGCCGAACCTCCAGGCGGTCTCCGACCCGGAGGCGGCGGTGCTGCGCGGGTACGTCGCGGGCGGCGGCACGGTCGTGCTCACCGGGCCCGCGCCCACCGGCCTGGACGAGTACGGCACGCGGCGCGCGGAGTACGCGCTGGCCGACGTCCTGGGGCTGCGCCGGGCCGACCCGCTGCCGGCGAGCCGGCGCAACGCCTTCGGCGCGGGCGTCTGCTGGTACCTGGGCGGCGACCTGCCCGGGCTCGCCTACCTGCGCACCGCCGACCAGGCCGCGGGCGACCGGCTGCTGGCGCCGGTCCGCGAGGCCGCGCCGCCGGCGCTGGGCCTGTCCGGCGACCGGCGGATCCACCTGGAGGCGCGCCGCCTCGGCGAGGAGACCGTCGTCCACCTGGTGAACTTCACCAACTTCGGCGACACCCCGGCGGCGTTCCGCAGCACGCCGGCCTCCTGCACGCTGACGTACGCAGTCCCGGCCGGGCGCACCGTCACGGCGGTCACGGTCGCCACCCCGGACGGGACCGACCCGGCGCCGCGCCCGGCTCCGTTCACGGTGACCGGGGCGGTGCTCAGCGTGCCGCTGACGGTGGCGCAGTACTCGGTCGTCGGCATCACCGTGAGCTGATCCGCCGCGCCCAGCCCGGCGCGCGCACGCACACGCACGCACACCTACGCACACGTACGCCCCGGAACCGCGACGGCTCCGGGGCGTACGGCGGACAGGATCAGCCGTTGGTGTTCTCGAACCACTCCAGCCAGCTGATGCGCGGGCCGATGAGGCCCACCGCGGCGTTGCCGGCCTGGAGGCCCGACGACGACGACGAGGAAGAGGGCTGCTCGCCCCCGCCGTGCGCCACCGCGGCGGTCGGCGCGATCACGGCGGCCGCCGCGGCGACGGTGGCGATCACGGCGAACTTGCGGAGCTTTCCACGAACCGACATCTCAGGTACTCCTTGATGGATGGTCAGCAGTCTGCACCGGCCGTCACGCGGGACGGCCGGGCGGCACACACGTTGGCACACGACCCGTAACCCCGGGCGCTTTCGCAACCCCGACGCGGCCCGCCGGGTGAGAAGTTACGCCGGGAGGGTGAAGCCGTGCCGGGGCCGGCGGTCCGGCACGCCCGCGCGGGCCGGTGCTGCGCCGATGCTGGTCCCGGCGCGGCCGGAGCGGGCCCGCCGCCGGCGCCGCGACGGGGCCGGCCCACCGGACGAGACGGGTGAGCGCGATGTCCCGACAGTTGTTCTCCAGGGCCCTCAGGGCCGCGTGCGCGGCGGTGCTGCTCGCGGCCGGACCGGCCGCCGCCGACGCGGCCTGCGGCGGCGCGGACCTCGCGGTGACGGCCGCGAATCCCGCACCGGCGCCCGACGGCGGCAGCACCGAGGTGCACCCGGTGGTGGCCAACACCGGGGACGCCGCCACCAGCGAGCCGTTCACCCTCCTCGTGCACCTGCCGCCCGGCGTCGTCGGCTCGGGGACCTCCGCCACCGGTAGCTGCCGCACGCTGCCGTTCGGCCACACCGTGGCCTGCGACTTCCCCGCCGGGCTGGCGCCGGGCGCCACGGCCACCGCGGACGTGCGGATCACCATCGCCTCCGGCATGGAGCCCGGGGTCCTGGAGGGCACCGCCGAGACCGATCTGCCGGGCGACCCGACGCCGGCCGACAACAGCGCCGCCTTCGAGATCACCGTCCTCTGACCTCCGCCCCTCCTCCCCGCCCCACCGCGCCCCGCCGCGCCCCACCACCGCAGGACGGCCTCCGGAATCACCCTGCACACGACAAATGGCCGAAGGCAGGACAGCGCCGGGGCCGATTCACTACGGTCGTCCTCACGACAGCGGCACCGGCGGCACCGGACTCGTGGTCGGCGCGGCCCGCCGGGTGGGGGCGGCAGGGGGTGGCATGGCACAGGCACGGAGGCGTCTGTCGCGCGCGGAGGCGGTGCGTCGGCGCACCGGAGCACAGTTCATCGGCCGCAGAGCCCAGTTGGCCCTGTTCACCGACAACCTCGCCCGCGATCCGGACCCCGACTCCGGGCCGGACCCGGCGGACTTCCTGTTCCATGTCCACGGGGTGGGCGGGGTCGGCAAGTCCACCCTGCTCGCCCAGTGGCGCGAGGCGGCCCGGCGGGCCGGGGCGCTCACCGCGCTGGTCGACGAGACCGATGTGCACGGCGTCGAGACGGCGCTCACCGCCCTCGCCCGCCAGCTCGCCGAACGGGCGGGCCCGCTGCGGGAGTTCGACAAGGCGGTGGAGCAGTACCGGCGTTCGCTGCAGGCCGCGGCGGACCGCGAGCCGGAGCAGCCGCCCGGCGGGGAGGGCGCCTCGCTGCCGTCCCGGCTGGTGGCCCAGGCGGCGCTCGGGGCCGCCTCGGTGCTGCCGGGCGCGGGCGTGGTGGCGGCGATGGCCAATCCGGACGCCGTGGCCCAGGGCGCCGAGCGGCTCATCTCCGGGGTGCGCCAGCGCAGACGCGGCGGCGACATCGAGGAGTCGGCGCTCAGCCGGGCCTTCGTCACCGAGCTCGCCCGGCTGTGCGACCGGGACCGGGACCGCGGACGGCGGCCGTGGATCGTCCTGTTCCTCGACACCTGGGAGCTCACCGGCCGCTACCTCGACGGCTGGCTGCGGGAGATCCTCGACGACGCCTTCGGTCCGCTGCCGCTGGAGGTGGTCTTCGTGCTGGCCGGCCGGGACGAGCTGGCGGAGCGCGAGTGGGCGCCCTGGCGGCCGGTCCTGGTGGACGTGCCGCTGGAGGTGTTCACCGAACAGGAGGCCCGGGACCTGCTGGCGGCCCGCGGGGTGACCGACCCCCTGGTGGTCGACGCGGTGCTGCGGATGTCGATGCGGCTGCCGCTGCTGGTCGCGCTGCTCGCGGCCGCCGACCCCGGCGCGGTCGAGGAGGTCGCCGACGTCGGCGCGGACATGGTCGACCAGGCGGTGGTCCGCTTCCTGCAGTGGATCCCCGAGCAGGAGCGCCGGGAGACCGTCCTGGCGGCGGCGCTCCCGCTCCAGCTGAACCAGGACCTGTTCGCCTGCGCCGTGCCGGACGCCGAACCGGCCGCCTGGGCCTGGCTGTCGGCCCAGCCCTTCGTGACCGGGCGCGGCGACTTCCTGCAGTACCACGCCGTGGTCCGCACCAGCATGGTGCGCCGGCGCCGGATCCACACCCCCCGGGAGTGGACGGCCGCGCACACCCGGCTCGCCGAGCACCACGCCGCCGCGCGCGCGGCCGTCGAGCAGTACCTGCCGGCGGCCCGGCGCGGCGCCGATCCGCGCTGGCGCCGACCGCTGCTGAACGAGCTCTACCACCTGCTCTGCGCGGATCCGCTGGCCCGTCTCGCCCTGGCGCTGGAGCACACCGCGCGCACGGCCGGGGACGCGCCGGACGCGCTGGCGCCGTGGGCGGAGATGCTCGGCCAGGCCGCGCAGGACAGCGACGACGCCGAGCTGATCCGCTGGGCCGGCCGGATCCACGCGGCGGCCGGCGGCGAGCAGCCCGTCCTGGAGACGCTGGACGCGCTGGCCGGACCGGGGCTGCCGGCCCGGGTGCGGGCCTGGGCGCTCACCCACCGCGGCTACCAGTACTTCGTCGAGGACCGCGACGACGACGCGCTGGCCGATCTCGACCAGGCCGTCGCGATCGCCCCCGACCTGCCGCAGGCCCTCGCCTACCGCGGGCGGGTGCTCAACTGGCACGGCCACCACGGGCGTGCCCTGGCCGACTTCACCGCCGCGCTCGCCCTCGACCCGGAGTACGCCTGGGCGCTGTCCCGGCGCGGCGAGGCCCGGCAGCTGGCGGGGCTGGCCGAGGAGGCGATGGCCGACTTCACCGCCGCGCTCGCGCTGGACCCCGACGACGCCTGGGCGCTCGGCTCGCGCGGCCAGGCGCACCGGCTGGCCGGGCGGCTGGAGGAGGCGATCGCCGACCTCACCGCGGCCATCCTGCTCGACCCCGAGTACGCCTGGGCGCTCACCCAGCGAGGCGAGGCCTTCCGGACGGCGGGCCGGCTGGCCGAGGCGGTCGCCGACTTCACCGCCGCGCTCGCCCTGGACCCCGGCGACGCCTGGGCGCTGAGCTCCCGGGGCCAGGCCTACCGGCAGGCCGGGCGGCTGGACGAGGCGGTCGCCGACCTGACCGCCGCGCTGACGCTCGGCCCGGACAACGCCTGGGCGCTCGCCGAGCGCGGCGAGGCGCACCGGCAGGCGGGCCGGCCGGAGGAGGCGGTCTCCGACTTCACGGCCTCGGTGGCGCTCAACCCGGACAACGCCTGGGCCCTCGGCTCGCGCGCCCAGGCGCACCGGCAGGCCGGGCGGCTGGACGAGGCGGTCGCGGACTTCACCGCCGCGCTGGCGCTCAACCCCGAGTACGCGTGGGCCGTCGCCGAGCGGGGCGAGGCGCACCGGCAGGCGGGCCGGCCGGAGGAGGCGGTCGCCGACTTCACGGCGGCCCTCGCGCTGGACCCCGAGTACGCCTGGGCGCTCGCCGAGCGCGGCGAGGCACACCGGCAGGCGGGCCGGCTGGAGGAGGCCGTCGCGGACCTGTCGGCGGCGCTGGCCCTCGACCCGGCGGACGTCTGGGCGCTGCGGGCGCGCGGCCAGGCGCACCGCCAGGCGGGCCGGCTGGACGACGCGATCGCCGACCTGACCGCCGTCCTCGCGATCGACCCGGAGTACGCCTGGGCGCTGGCGCTGCGGGGCGAGGCGCACCGGCTCGCGGGGGACCTGGAGGAGGCGGTCGCCGATCTGACCGCCGCGCTCGAACTCGAACCGGACGACGCCTGGGCGCTGGGCTCCCGGGGCCAGGCGCGCCGGCAGGCGGGCGAGGTCGAGGGGGCGGTCGCGGACCTCACGGCCGCCCTCGCCCGGAACCCGGACTACGCGTGGGCGCTCGCCGAGCGCGGCCAGGCGCACCGCCAGGCCGGGCGCACGGCGGAGGCGGTGGCCGACCTGTCCGCCGTGCTGGCCCGGGAGCCGGCGGACGTCGCGGTGCGCTGCGCCCTCGCGGCGGCGCTCCGGCACGACGGGCGGTTCGAGGAGGCCCGGGAGGTGCTGGAGGGGCTGGCGCCGGAGGTGGCGGCGTCCTCGACGGTGCTGGTGGAGGTGGCGGTGCTGCGGCTGCTGACGGAGGGTCCGGCGGCCGCGGCGGAGGCGTGGGAGGCCTTCGTCGACTGCCCGTACGAGGATCCGGACGACGCGTTCGAGCCGGGGGTGCGCAAGCTGCTGCACGGCCTGGTCGCCGGGACGGGCGAGCCGGCGGTGCTCGCCCGGGCCTTCCTCGCGGTGCCCGGCGCGCGGGCGGCGCGGGCGGACGTCTGCCTGTACCTCGGTGAACTCGCGCGGGCCGAGGCGCCGGTGGGTCCGCGGGCGGCCGCGGCGCTGCGCTTCCTGGAGTAGGCGGGCGGCGGACCCGCATGCCCGTTCGGGCAGACGAACCCGTGGGAGGTGCCACCGGAATGGATCGTTTCGCTACATTCATGATCGACTTCTGAGCAGTCAGACCGCGCCCCCGGACGCCCCGAGACAGGATCCCGATGACCGAGCCCAGCTCCGCCGTCAGCCGCCGCACCCTGGTGACCGCCATCGGCGCCACGGCCGCCGCACTCGCCGCCGCCCCGGCCGCGCACGCCGCGTCGGGCACCCCGACCGCTCCCGCCGCACCGGCCCCGGCACCGGCCGGCCAGGCCGCCCGCACCGTCACGGTGCCGGCCACCCGGTCCCGCTCGGCGGCCGGGCGCGCCGCCGCCGGGGCCCGTACCGACTTCCCGATCCACTACGTCGGCGTCAGCTGGGACGGCCCCCGCCGCGGCGGCGCCATCCGGCTGCACCACGAGGGCACCGGTCCCGGCGCCTGGCAGCCGCTCGCCGCGGGCTGCGCGGGCGGCCCCGACCTGCCGGCCGGGGCGGCCGGGGCGGCCTCCGCCCAGGGCGCGGCCGTGCTCGTCCCGGCCGGCGGCGCCGTCGGCTACGACCTGCGGCTGCCCGACGGCGCGGCCAACCTGCGCTCCACCGCCCTCGACACCACCCAGGGGCCGGCCCGCACCGCCACGCTCTCCCCGACCGCGCCGGTCACCTTCTGCGGCGTCGAGTACCTCAGCCGCGCCGCGTGGGGCGCCGACGAGTCCAAGCGCTTCAAGAACGGCGTGGAGAACTCCCCCGCCAAGTACTACCCGCTGCAGACCCTGACGGTGCACCACACCGACACCCCGAACGCGGACGCCGACCCGGCCGCCACCGTGCGGGCGATATACGAGTACCACGCGATCACCAACGACTGGGGCGACATCGGTTACCACTTCCTCATCGACGAGGCCGGCCGGATCTACGAGGGCCGCTGGTCCGGCGACGACGGCCTCCCGGCGCACGACGCCAACGGCAACGCGGTGACCGCCTTCCACACCGCCGGCTTCAACTCCGGCAACCTCGGCGTCGCCCTGCTCGGCACCCTGACCGGCCAGGCGCCCACCGCCGCGGCCCGCCGCTCGCTGACCCTGGTGCTCGCCCTGCTGACCCGCACCCACGGACTGGACCCGCAGGCCCACGTCACCTTCGTCAACCCGGTCAACGGCGTCACCAAGCCGGTCGACCTGATCAGCGGCCACCGCGACTGGCTGGCCACCGACTGCCCCGGCGGCACGATGTACGCCACGCTGCCCGCCCTGCGGGCCGAGGTCGCCGCGCTCTGACGGCACGCCCGCGCCGCGGGTGGCAGGCCGGGCCGGACCGCTCGTGCGTCCGGCCCGGCCTCGGGCCCGCGGTCAGGCGTGCTCGATGCCGGCCGCGCCGTCCAGGCCCAGCAGGTCGACGGCCCGCTCGCGCATCTCGACCTTGCGGATCTTCCCGGTGACCGTCATCGGGAACTCGTCCACCAGGTGCAGGTAGCGCGGCACCTTGTAGTGGGCGATCCGGCCCGCGCAGTAGGCGCGCAGCGCCTCGGCGGTCAGCTCGGGCGCGCCGGGCCGCAGCCGGACCCAGGCCATCAGCTCCTCGCCGTACTTGGCGTCGGGCACCCCGATGACCTGGACGTCCTGGATGTCCGGGTGGGTGTACAGGAACTCCTCGATCTCACGCGGGTAGATGTTCTCCCCGCCGCGGATCACCATGTCCTTGAGCCGGCCGGTGATGTTGAGGTAGCCCTCCTCGTCCATCACCGCGAGGTCTCCGGTGTGCATCCAGCCCTCGGCGTCGACCGCCTCGGCGGTGCGGTCGGGCTGGTCCCAGTAGCCGAGCATCACCGAGTAGCCGCGGGTGCGCAGTTCGCCGGGCGTGCCGCGCGGGACGGTCTCGCCGGTCTCCGGGTCGGCCACCTTGACCTCCAGGTGCGGGCCGACCCGGCCGACGGTGGAGACCCGCCGCTCCAGCGGGTCCTCGGCGCGGGTCTGGGTGGAGACCGGGGAGGTCTCCGTCATGCCGTAGCAGATGGAGACGTCCCGCATGCCCATCCGGTCGACGACCTGCTTCATCACCTCGATCGGGCAGGGCGAGCCTGCCATGATCCCGGTGCGCAGGCTGGACAGGTCGTGCTCCGCGAAACCCGGGTCGTTGAGCTCGGCGATGAACATGGTCGGCACGCCGTAGAGCGAGGTGCAGCGCTCGGCGGCCACCGCGCGCAGGGTGGCGACGGGCTCGAAGGACGGGGCGGGGATCACCACGCAGGCGCCGTGCGAGAGCGCCGCCAGGTTCCCCATCACCATGCCGAAGCAGTGGTAGAAGGGGACGGGCACGCAGATCCGGTCCGCCTCCGTGTAGCCGCACAGCTCGCCGACGAAGTACCCGTTGTTGAGGATGTTGCGGTGCGAGAGCGTGGCGCCCTTGGGGAAGCCGGTGGTGCCGGAGGTGTACTGGATGTTGATCGGGTCGTCCGGGCTCAGCCCCGCCCCGATCGCGGCCGGCCGCCCGTGGTCGCCGCGCTCCCCCTCCGCCATCAGCTCCTGCCACCCGGGCGAGCCGATCAGCAGCACGTCGCGCAGCTCGGGGCAGCGCGGGCCGGCCTCGGCGAGCATGCCCGCGTAGTCGGAGGTCTTGAAGCCCGGCACCGCCACGACCGTGCGGATCCCCGACTGCCGCAGCACGTACTCGACCTCGTGGGCGCGGTAGCCGGGGTTGACGGTCACCAGGATCGCGCCGATCCGCGCGGTCGCGTACTGCGTCAGCACCCACTCCGGGCAGTTGGGCGCCCAGATCCCGACCCGGTCACCGGTCCGCACCCCGAGCCCGAGCAGTCCGAGGGCGAGCCGGTCCACCTCCGCCGCCAGTTCCCGGTAGGTCCAGCACCGCCCGCTCGGGACGTCCACCAGCGCCTCCCGGTCGGGGTGCGCGGCGACGGCGCGGTCGAGCGCGGCACCGATGGTGTGGTCCAGCAGCGGCACGGAGGTGCTGCCGGCGCTGAGGCTGGGGGCAGGGGAGGGCGAGGTCATGGCGAGGGCTCCTGGACTCGTCCGGCACAGGGCGACCGAGTCTACGCAGACCGTCCCGCCCCGTCACCCACTCGCGCACCACGAATCCGCCGGTCAGGCCAGTACGACGGGCCTGCCGGTGAGTGCCACGCCGGCGCCGCGCAGGTCCTCCAGGGCCATGGCGGTGGAGTCGGCGGCGACGCCGGCGGTGTAGTCGAGCAGCACGCGCACGGCGAACCCGGCCGTGGCACCGTCCAGCGCGGTGGCCCGGACGCAGTGGTCGGTCGCGATGCCGACGACGTCGAGGTCGTCGACGCCCCGGGCGCGCAGCCAGTCGGCCAGCGGGGTGCCGTCGGCGGTGAAGCCCTCGAAGCCGCTCTTGGAGGCGGAGCGGGCCCCCTTGAAGAAGACCTCGTCGACCGCCCCGTCGGCCACGACGGGCGCGAAGTCCGGGTGGAACTCCCCGCCCTCGCTGCCGGCCACGCAGTGCACCGGGAAGGAGTCGCGGAAGTCCGGCCGGGCGGAGAAGTGCGGGCCCGGGTCGATGTGGTGGTCCCGGGTGGCGACGACGTAGGCGTACGCGTCGGCGCGGTCGCGGACCAGGTCGGCGATGGCGGCGGCCCGGCCGGCGCCGCCCTTGACCGGGACGCTGCCTCCCTCGCAGAAGTCCTTCTGCACATCGACGACGATCAGAGCACGGCCCACGGCGGGATCCCTTCACGGGGAGGCGGTTCGTCCCCGTATGCTCGCGGCCCCCGGCGCGCGGCGTGTGGCGCACGCGCCGAGGGCTCACCCGATCGGCTCGTCAGGCCGTCAGGTCGTCGGCTCATCAGCTCGCCAGCTCGCCAGTTCGTCAGGCGGAGGCGGCGTCGCGAGCGGCGACGCCGCGCGGCGCGCCGTCGGCGGCCTTCGGGGCGGCCTGGGCGGGCGGCACCGGGATGGTCGCGGCGACCGCCGCGGCGACCAGGGCGACACCGCAGCCGATCAGCAGGCCGACCCGGAAGCCGGTCTCCGAGGGCAGCACGTGGCCGCCCATGCTGGTCGTCAGCTGGGCGAGGACCACGCCGACCACCGCGGCGGAGACCGAGGTGCCGAGCGAGCGCATCAGGGTGTTGAAGCTGTTCGCCGAGGCCGTCTCGGACATCGGCACCGCGCTCATGATCAGCGCCGGCATCGCGCCGTAGGCGAGGCCCACACCGGCGTTGCAGACCAGCGTCACGACCAGCACGCCCCAGGTGGAGCCGATCAGCAGCATCGACAGCCCGTACCCGGCGGCGATCGCCAGGGCGCCGACGACCAGGGTGAACTTCGGGCCGCGCGCCGTCGAGAGCCGGGCGCCGAGCGGCGAGACGACCATCATCATCAGACCGGACGGGGCCATCCACAGGCCCATGGCCAGCATCGACTGGCCCAGGCCGTAGCCGGTGGCCGAGGGCAGCTGGAGCAGCTGCGGGATGATCAGCGCCTGCGCGTACATCCCGAAGCCGACCAGCACGGACGCCGCGTTGGTCAGCAGCACCCGCGGGCGCGCGGTGACCCGCAGGTCGACCAGCGGTTCGGCGATCCGCAGCTCCCACGCGCCCCAGGCCAGCAGCAGGACGAGGGCGGCGGCGAACAGGCCGAGCGTCGTCCCGTCCGTCCAGCCCCAGTCGGCGCCCTTGGAGACCGGCAGCAGCAGGCAGACCAGGCCAGCGCCGAGCCCGAGCGCGCCCAGGGCGTCGAAGCGGCCGCCAGCCGGCGCGGTGGCGGGAGCGGGCACCAGGAAGCGGATCATCGCGGCGATCGCGACGGTGAGGACGGCCGCGCCCCAGAACAGCACGCGCCAGCTGGCGTACTGGGCGACCGCCGCCGAGATGGGCAGGCCGAGGCCGCCGCCGATCCCCATCGAGGCGCTGACCAGGGCGATCGCGGAGCCGAGCCGCTCCGGCGGCAGCACCTCGCGGAGCAGGCTGATGCCGAGCGGGACCACGCCCATGCCCATGCCCTGCAGTCCGCGCCCGACGATCATCGGCAGGACGGAGGAGGTCAGCGCGCAGATCACCGAGCCGACCAGGAGCGGGGCGCAGCAGGCCAGCAGCATCCGCCGCTTGCCGAACAGGTCGCCGAGCCGGCCGCTGATCGGCACGAACACGGCGGCCGACAGCAGGGTCGCGGTGATCACCCAGGAGGCGTTGGACGCGGAGGTGTCCAGGATCTTCGGCAGCTCGCCGATCAGCGGGGTGACCAGGGTCTGCATGATCGCGGCCACCGTGCCGGTGAGGGCGAGTGTGGCGACGATGCCCCTGGTCCGGTCGGGGGCGGCGGTCTGGGGGGATGTCATCGGCGGGGCTCCTCGGGTCCGTGCTGCGGGCAACGGATATGCATCCTACACATGATATGCATGATGCATATCAGCTCCGGTGCGCGCACGCCTGCCATACTGTGCGGAAACATCGCAGGTCAGGGCGCCGGAGCCAGGGACGGGAAGGACCACGCCATGAACGGACCGAGCGGACCCGGCGGACCCGTCGGGCCGAACGAACAGGCCGGCCCGACGGACGACGTGGCGTTCGAGTACATGGTGCTCAGCCGCCACCACTACCTGAGCCCGGCGGGCGCCCGGCCGCACGGCAGCCGGCTCGACCGCAGCGCCTACATCCTGCTGAGCCGGATCCGGGTCCAGGGGCCGATGTCGATCGGCGAGCTCAGCGACGCCTTCGGGCTCGACGCCTCCACCCTCAACCGGCAGACCGCCGCGATGACCCGGGCCGGTCTGGTCGAGCGGATCGCCGACCCGGAGGGCGGGATGGCCCGCAAGTTCCGCATCACCGAGGAGGGCGACCGGCGCCTCGACGAGGACCGCGCGGCGCACGCCCACGCCCTCGGCCTGGTGATGGAGGACTGGCCCGCCGAGGACGTCGCGACCTTCGCCGCCTACCTGCGGCGCTTCAACACCGGCATCGAGCGGCTCGACGGGCGGCCCTGGCCCCGCCCCTGACACCGACGCCCCGCCGGACCCGCCACCCACCAGGAGCCCGCCCCATGGACCGCCCACAGGCCCCCGCCCTCCTCCTCGACGCACTCGCCCCCGCCCACCCGGCCGGCATCCTGGCGGCCGCCGAGCAGGCCGAACGGCGCGGCGCGGACCGGCTGGTGGTCTCCGAGACCGCCTACGACCCGTTCCTGCAACTGGCCCGCGCCGCCGACCGCACCAGCTCCATCGAGCTGGCCACCGGGGTCGCCGTGGCCCTCGCCCGGACCCCGATGACCCTCGCCTACCAGGCCTGGGGCCTGCACGCGGCCTCCGGCGGGCGGGCCGTCATCGGGCTCGGCTCGCAGGTCAAGCCGCACATCGAGAAGCGCTTCGGGATGCCCTGGGACCGGCCGGCCGCGCGGATGCGCGAGTACGTCCACGCGGTCCGGGCGATCTGGCACAGCTGGCAGACCGGTGAGCGGCTGCGCTTCCGGGGCGACTTCTACACCCACACGGTGATGACGCCGGTCTTCTCCCCCGACCCCGTCCCGGCCGGGGTGCCGCGGATCCTGCTGGCGGGCGTCGGTCCGCTGATGGTGCGCACCGCGGGCGCGGTCGCGGACGGCTTCCTCAGCCACCCCTTCACCTCGGTCGACTACCTGACCCGGCAGGTGCTGCCCGCGCTCGCCGAGGAGCGCGGGCGGGCCGAGGCCGAGGGCGCGGCCTGGACCGGGCGGCCCTTCGAGGTCGTCGGCAGCGTGCTCACCGCGACCGGGCGCACCGAGGAGGAGCTGCGCGCCAACCTGGCGGCCGTCCGCGAACGGCTCGCCTTCTACGCCTCCACGCCCGCCTACCGTCCGGTGCTGGCCCTGCACGGCTGGGAGGAGCTGCACGAGGAGCTGCACCGGCTGTCGCTGCGCGGCCGCTGGCCCGAGATGGCCGCGCTGATCGACGACCGGGTCCTCGACACCTTCGCCGTCACCGGCACCGTCGAGGAGGCCGCCCGGGAGATCCACCGCCGGTACGCGGGCCTGGCCACCCGGGTCTCGGTGAGCCTGCCGGAGGACGCCGCGCCGGACCTCGGCCTGGACGTGCTGGACGCCCTGCGCGCACTCGACCGGCCCGCTCCGCGCTGAGCCTACGCGTCACCCCGGGCCCGGACCGGCCGTGCCCTCCGGTGGACGGTGATCCTTACACCGTCGAGGGAGGAGCGGGCGATGGAGCGACAGCGGGAGGGTGCACAGCGGCTGTCGGCCGGTCCGTGGGCGAGCTGGGCGGACCGGCAACGCCGTGCTGCCGGCGATCCGCTGACGGTCCGTCGGGGTCCGGCGGGCCGTCTTCCGGCTCACCGAACCGCAAGGGCTACGCTCCGCAGTCGCCGTACGGCGGGCGGCTCCGCCAGGGAAACCGGACGCGCCGTATCATTCGGCGGTTCGGTCGGCCCCACGGGTCTCGGCGGCCCCGTGCGTCGCGGCGGCCTCCTCCGGCTCGGACCCGCCGCGCGCGGCCACCATCTCGGCGTACACCCGCGCCCCGCGGTCCGGCGCGAGGTCGAGGCAGGCCAGCACCCCGGGGACGGCGATGCTCGGCATCAGGTGCCGGTACAGCGTGGAGACCCGGTAGCCGAGGTCGGCCCGGCCGGTGAACCGCTGCGACTGGAGCTGCACGCCCACCCACGACGCCGTCATCAGCCCGGCCGTGTCGGCCGGCACCACGTGCGGCAGCAGCTCGCCGCGTTCGCCCGCCGCGATCAGCAGCCGCTCCAGCCGGGCGATCCACCCCGGTGCGGCGTCGAACCCCAGGTGGCCCTCCGCGCCCTGGTCCACCGAGAGCCGCACCCCGGCGCTGACCAGCGGATCGATCGGCACCAGATGGGTGACCACCATCCCGGTGTCCACGAACTCCTGCAGCTTGCACGGACGCTCCGGCACGGCCTCGGCCTCGAACTGCCCCTCGATGACACCCTGCGCCAGCTCGCGCTTGGACGCGAAGTGGAAGTAGACGGCGCCCCGGGTGACTCCGGCCCGGGCGACCACCTCGCCGATGGTGGCCCGCTCGTAGCCGCACTCGTCGAACACCGAGGCCGCGGCCTCCAGAATCAGCCGCCGCGTCCGCAGCGCCCGCTCCTGTCGCGCCACCACGACCACCCCCGCCCACACACACCGAAACAAAACCAAACAGCCCGTATCTTACCCGGGACCGCCGACCGGACCGGCGGCCCTCCCCGGCGGACCCCGGACACGCGGTGTCAGAGGATACCGACGGCACGGCCGCCCCCGGCCCGGCGACCCGGCACCGGACGTCAGCGCAGCACGGCGACCGCCTCCACCTCGACGAGCTGGTCGGCGTACCCGAGCACGGAGACACCGAGCAGGGTGCTCGGCACGTCGTGCTCGCCGAGGTACTCGCGGTACACGTTCCAGACGGCGACCAGGTCGGCCTGCCGGGAGGAGGCGACGTACACCGTGGTGCGCACCAGGTCGGTGAGCGCGGCGCCCTCGCCCTCCAGGACGGTCACCAGGTTCCGCATCACCTGGTGGGCCTGGCCCGCGAAGTCGCCCACCGCCACGGTGCGCCCCTCGGCGTCCAGCGGGCAGGCGCCGGCCAGCCAGAGCGAGCGGACCGGCGCGTCGACGGCGGCCGCGTAGGCGTAGTCGACGGCCTGGGTGAGGCGGTGGTTGCGGATCAGCCTGACGGAACTGCTCATGGGTCCCTCCCGGACGGTCGTTCGTACCGCGCCCCATCGTTGGCACCGCCGGGAGGACCGTCAATCGATTTCCGGTCGGCGACCGCGGCGGATCGGGGCCGGCGGCCGCGGAATTCACCGGTGCGGGTGATGGCGGGGTGCCCGCTCCGGCCGGGATCCTGGTGGTCCGCCGACGACCGAGGGGGCTCACGTGCCGTTCCCGCACCTCACCGGGACCTGGGGCCGCCGCCGGATGCTGGGCCTGGCGCTGGGGGCCGGCCTCGCCCCCGCCCTGGGCGGCGGGCCGGCCGCCGCCCGCACCCTCAGCGGGGGCGCGGACCTCGCGCTCGGCCGCCGGGTCGCCGCCGTGGCGGCCGCCCAGATCGGGGTGCCGTACGCCTGGGGCGGCGGGGACCGGCTGGGTGCCGGCCTCGGCTTCTGCGACGAGGAGAACGGCTACCTCGACGGCCGGTGCCTGGGCGAGAGCACGGTCGGCTTCGACTGCAGCGGCCTCTCGCTGCACTGCTGGTACCGGGCGAGCGGAGGCGCCGTCGAGCTGGCGCACTACACCGTCGCCCAGTACCACCGCTCCGCCCCGGTGGAGCGGTCCGACCTGCTCCCCGGCGACCTGCTGTTCTTCTCCCGCCCCGACGCGCCGCTGCACCACGTGGGCCTGTGGGCCGGGGACGGCGCGATGATCCACGCCGAGCGCACCGGCACCCTGGTGGCCCGGCTGGAGGGCGTGCTCGACATCCCGCGCTGGTCCCGCGAGTTCGCCGGAGCCCGCCGCCCGCTGCCGTCCGGCTGAGCGCCCGGGAGGCGGCCGGGAGGCGGCCGGCGCTCAGGGGGCTCCGGGCAGCCGCGCGTGGACGCGGCCGAGCAGGTCGTGCAGGACCTGCCGCTCCGCCGGACTCAGCGGCGCCAGCACCTCGTCCTGCACCGCGTGCGCCTCGGCGCGCAGCTCGGCGAGCAGCGCGCGGCCGGCGTCGGTGACGGTGACCAGGACGCGGCGGCGGTCGGCGGCGTCGCGCACCCGTTCGACGTAGCCGTCGGCGGCCAGCCGGTCGGCGACCTTGGCCGTGTCACTGGGGTCCACCCGCAGCCGACGGACCAGGTCGCGCTGCGCGTGCGGGCCGAAGTCGGCGAGCGCGGCGAGCACCGCCATGTCCCACAGCCGCAGCCCGCGGCGGGCCAGCCGCTCGGCCAGCCGGCCGCGCGCCGCCTTGCCGGTGCGGGAGAGCAGATAGGTGCTGAGTTCCAGCAGCGTCGGCGGGGTCGGCAGCATCGGCGGGGTCGACACGGCGGGTGCGGGTTCCTCGTAAGCCATGGGACAAGTCTAGGGTCCGACCCCATAGTGGGTGTCCACCCACTATTTTCCCGAGGACCGCCGCCATGGACGCCCCGTACCACCGCCTGCTCGTCGCCGACTTCCCCGCCTGCTTCGACTTCTACCGGGAGGTGCTGCCGCCGCTGACCGGCGCCGCCCTGACCAAGGGCGCCCCCGAGGGCCCGTACGCCACCTGGGACCTCGCCGGCCGGACCGTGCTCTCACTGTTCGACCGCGGACAGCTGGCCGCCGCCGTCGGCACCGCCGCACGGCCCGCCGCACCGGTCGGCGCCGCCCAGGACGACGCGATGCTGGTCCTCCGGGTCGACGACGTCGAGCAGTCCCTCGCCCTCTGCCTGCGGCACGGCGGCGCGACCGTCACCGGCCCCGCCGAGCGCCCGGAGTGGGGGCCCGGCCTGCGCACCGCCCATCTGCGCGACCCGGAGGGCCGGTTGATCGAGCTCCAGTCGTACTGACACCCGGCCGGCCGGGCCGGGACCGCCGTCAGCTCCGGTCGGCGCCGGGGGCCGCCGGGGGCTCGTCCCACAGTTCGGGGGCGCAGGCACCGACCAGCGCGCCGATCCGGGCCAGCGCCTCGGCCACCGGCAGCGGGCGGGGCCGGCGGCCGTCCCGCAGGCGCAGCGCGAGCAGGTCGTCCGCCGCCTCCCTCGGGCCGATGACCGCCTGGTACGGGACCAGCCGGGCCTCCCGGATCCGGGCGCCGAGGCCGCCCCGCTCCGGTCCGGCGACCTCGGCCCGCAACCCGAGGTCGAGGCAGCGCCCGCGCACCCGTTCGGCCCGCTCCCGCTCCCCCTCGGACAGCGGGAGCAGCATCAGCTGGGTCGGCGCCAGCCAGGCCGGGAAGGCGCCGCGGTACAGCTCGATCAGGTGGGCGACCACCCGCTCGACACTGCCGATGACGCTGCGGTGGACCATCACCGGACGGTGTCTGGCGCCGTCCGGCCCGATGTAGCGGAGGCCGAACCGCTCCGGCTGGTGGAAGTCGATCTGCACGGTGGAGAGGGTGGACTCGCGCCCGGCGGCGTCGGCGATCTGGACGTCGATCTTCGGCCCGTAGAAGGCCGCCTCCCCCTCCGCCGCCTCGAACGGCACCCCGGAGCGCTTCAGCACCTCGGTGAGCAGTGCGGTGGCCCGCTCCCAGAGCGCCGGGTCCGCCATGTACTTGCCGCCCGCGCCCGGCAGCGAGAGCCGGTGGCGGACCGGCCGGATGCCGAGGACGCGGTGCGCCTCGCCGATCAGCTCCAGGGCGGCGACCGCCTCGTCGGCGGCCTGCTCGGGGGTGCAGAAGACGTGCGCGTCGTTCAGCTGGATGGCCCGCACCCGGGTCAGCCCGCCGAGCACGCCCGACGGCTCGGAGCGGTACATGCCGCCCAGCTCGGCGATCCGCAGGGGGAGTTCGCGGTGGCTCCGGGCGCGCGAGCGGTAGATCAGGGCGTGGTGCGGACAGAGGCTGGGCCGCAGCACGACCTGCTCGGCGCCCAGGTCCATCGGCGGGAACATGTCGTCCCGGTAGTGCTGCCAGTGGCCGGAGATCTCGTACAGCTCGCGCTTGCCGAGCACCGGCGAGTAGACGTGGCGGTAGCCGGCGCGCCGCTCGCGCCCGCGGACGAACTCCTCCAGGGTGTGCCGGATCGCGGCGCCGTCGGGCAGCCAGTACGGCAGGCCGGATCCGATCAGCGGGTCGGTGCCGAAGAGCCCGAGTTCGCGCCCCAGCCTGCGGTGGTCGGGGGCGGACGCGGGCGCGGCGTGGGGTGCGGCCTCGGCCGCGACGGGGTTGCTGCTCATGGCGGTGGGTCTCCACTCGGGTCGGCGGGCGAGTGGACCGGTACGGCGAAGCCCCGGGGCACTCGCCCCGGGGCTTCGGACCAGATCAGCGGTCAGCGCGCCGGGACTCACTCCGGCGTCGTCGTGAGGACGGCTGCGGCGCGCTTCATGCGAACGACGCTAACACCCGAACGTCCCGGCGGGCGAGCGGTTTTCCTCGGACCGGCCCCGCCCGAGCGGTCTCAGTGCAGCACCGCGCAGCCGCGCGCGGCCAGCGCCGACAGCAGCGCGGGGTCCGGCTGGACCGGGTTCCAGCGCAGGTCCAGCTTCTCCAGCGCGGGCAGCGCCGCCGGGTCCGCCAGCCAGTCCGGCAGGCCGGTGATCCGGTTGCCGCGCAGGTCGATCCGGCGCAGCAGCGGCAGCCCGGCCAGCACCGGCGGCACCTCGGGGAGCGCGTTCTCGCGCAGTTCGAGCTCGCGCAGCCCGGTGAGGCCGGCGAACGACTCCGGCAGGGCGGTCAGCGCGTTGCCGCGCAGCCACAGTTCGCGCAGCGCGCGCAGGCCCCCGAGCGAGCCGGGCAGCGCGGTGAGCCGGTTGTGCTGGGCGCGGAGCTCCACCAGGCCGGCCATCGCCCCGAGGGCCTCGGGGAGTTCGGCGATCCGGTTCTCGCCGACGTTGAGGTAGCGCAGCGCGGTGAGCCCGCCGAGGGCCTCCGGGAGCGCGGTGAGCGCGTTGTCGTGCAGGTAGAGGAAGTCGGTGAGGCCGGTGAGGCCGCCGATCTCCGGCGGCATCTCGGCGATCCGGTTGTGCCCGAGGTCGAGGGTGCGCAGTCGGCGCAGCCGGCCGACGGCGGGCGGGACTTCGGTGATGCCGGTGTCCGCGAGGATGAGCACCGTCAGGTCGGTGCGGTCCCAGACGTCGTCGGGCACGGCGCCGAGGTGCCGGCGCCAGAGGTTGAGGATGGTGTCGGTCACCCGGCCATCCTGCCGCACCCGCGCCCACGGGCCCACCGGTTCGGCGGCGCCCCGGCGTCGTGGCAGTGGACACCGTCCTCGAGCGGCCGCCCTCCCCGCGCCCTGCGCCGCACCGTCCCGCACCGTCCCGTCCCGGACAGCGCGAAGGGCCCGGCCGGCGGGGGTGGATCCCCGCCGGCCGGTCCGGCATTGCGGTTGGGGCGGGGGGGGGGGGGGTTTTCCCCCGGGGGCCGGGCCCGGTCCCGGAAGGGTGCGCTCACATGTTGATCATGTGGCCGGCCAGTCCGTGGATCGCCTCCTTGACCGCCTCGCCCAGGGTCGGGTGGGCGTGCACGTTGCGGGCGACCTCGTGGACGGTGAGGTCCCACTGCTGGGCCAGCGTCAGCTCGGGCAGCAGCTCGGTGACCTCGGGACCGATCAGGTGGGCGCCGAGCAGCTCGCCGTGGGTGTTGTCGCAGATGACCTTGACGAAGCCGGTCGGGTGGCCGAGGCCGTGTGCCTTGCCGTTGGCGGTGAACGGGAACTTGGCGACCTTGACGTCGTAGCCCAGGTCGCGGGCCTGCGCCTCGGTGTAGCCGAAGCTCGCGATCTGCGGCTGGCAGTAGGTGGCGCGCGGGATCATCGCGAAGTCCACCTCCATGGTCTCCGCGTCGCCGATGGTCTCGGCGGCGATCACGGCCATCGCCTCGGCGGCGTGCGCCAGCATCAGCTTGGCGGTGACGTCGCCGATGGCGAAGATGTGCGGGACGTTGGTACGGCCGCGGCCGTCGACCGCGATCGCGCCGCGCTCGGTGAGCTTGACCCCGGTGTTCTCCAGGCCGTAGCCGTGCACGCGCGGGGCGAAGCCGATCGCCTGGAGCACCTTGTCGGCCTCCAGCACCTGCTGCTGCCCGTCCTTGGCGGTGACGGTGACCTTGACCTTGGCGGCCGGGTCCTTGTCGTCGATCGAGTCGACCCGGGTCGAGGTGAGCACCTGGATGCCGAGCTTGCGGTACTGCTTCGCCAGCTCGGCGGAGACCTCGGCGTCCTCCAGCGGCACCATCCGGTCGAGGAACTCGACGATGGTGACCTGCACGCCGTAGTTGTGCAGCACGTAGGCGAACTCGACGCCGATCGCGCCGGCGCCGGCGATGATGATGCTGCCGGGCAGGTCCTCGGTGAGGATCTGCTCCTCGTAGGTGACCACGCGGTCGCTCAGGCTGGTGCCGGGCAGCAGCCGGGTGGTGGCACCGGCGGCGATGACGCAGTGGTCGAAGGTGACGACCTCGAAGCCGCCGCCGGTCAGGGCGACCTGCAGGGTGCGGTCGTCGACGAAGGTGCCGCGGCCGTCGTACTCGGTGATGCCGTTCTTCTTCATCAGGTAGTGGACGCCCTTGACGCGGCCGTCGGCGACGGTGCGGCTGCGCTTGAACGCCTCGCTGTAGTCGAAGGTCACCCGGCCCTCGACCTTGATGCCGAAGGTCTTGGCCTCCTTGGTCACGATGTGTGCGAGCTCCGCGTTGCGCAGCAGGGCCTTGGAGGGGATGCAGCCGACGTTCAGGCAGACCCCGCCCCAGTACTTCGACTCGACGACGGCGACCTTCAGGCCGAGCTGGGCGGAGCGGACGGCCGCGGTGTACCCGCCGGGGCCGGCGCCGAGGACGACGACGTCGTAGTGCGTGCTGCTCATGGTGCTGACTCCTCCGAGGGTGTCACGGTGTCGTGATCTCGGTGCCATGGTGTCAGGCCACCGCCCCGCGCACCCATCGGACCCCCGCCGCCGGACGGCCGACCGGGTTGCCGGCCCGGTGCCGCCGCCCGCCGGACGGGCGGGGGGGGCACCGGGCCGGCGGACCTCAGGCCTCGACCCCGTCCGCGTGGCCCTCCTGCAGGCCGCCGCCCTCGGTGCGCTGCGGCGGGACCGGGGCCCGCAGCGAGGAGAGGTCCCAGGCGTAGGTGCCCACCGAGTCCGCGATGACGTCGATGTTGACGTCGAAGGCGTCCATGTCCACGTTGCGGAGGTCGTCGCAGGCCTTGTGGTAGCAGGGGTCGAAGGCCTGGCCGGCGGTCCCGCCGTACTTGGCGGCCTGGGCGGCGGTCTTGATCACCTCGGCGCCGGTGTCGGTGCCGCCGGCCGGGATGCCGGCGTCGATGAACGGACCGTAGTCGGAGCGGCCGGTGAAGTCGGTGCCCTCGTGCGGCAGGCCGCGCCGGTCGAGGTAGTCGGTGATGTGCCGCTCCAGCTGGGCGGAGCCCTCCGGACCGGGGCCGGAGCCGACGTGGTCGGAGTCGTCGCCGTCGTAGACGAACTGCGCGGAGTTGGGCGAGGCGATCATGTCGAAGTTCAGATAGAGCTTGATCTTCTTCCGGTCGGCCTCGGAGAGCGACTTCACGTACGCCGCGGAGCCCCGGAGGCCGAACTCCTCGGCGGACCACCAGGCGAACCGGACCTTGTTCCGCACCTGCCGGTCGCCGAGGTTCTTGGCGACCTCCAGGATGCCGGCCGAGCCGGAGCCGTTGTCGTTGATGCCGGGGCCGGCCTGCACCGAGTCCAGGTGCGAGCCGATCACCACGGTGTTGTTCGGGTCGCCGCCGCGGGTCTCGGCGATGACGTTCCAGGTGGTGCGCTTCTCCATGTGGGTGCGGATGTCCAGGGCGACGGTGACCGGGCCGGCCGCCGCCCTGGCGGCCAGCGCCTGCCCGGCGGCCTGGGAGATGCCGCCGGTCGGGATCCGGCCGAGGTCGGGTTCGCCGAGGGTTCCGTTGAGGTCGCCCTCGACGTTGTTGTAGATCACCGCGCCGAGGGCGCCGGCGTCGGCCGCCGCGGCCTGCTTGACCGCGAAGCCGCAGCCGCCGCGCCGGATCAGCGCGATCTTCCCGGTGACCGCCCCGGCGGCGTAGTCGGCGGCCTCGCAGCCGGTGGTGGCGTCGACCGGGACGACCGCGAGCGGGGCGCTCAGGCCGCTCTCCGGGCCGCCGACCGAGTAGGTCATCGCCTTGATCGCGATGTCCTCGGCCTGCGGGGAGACCACCGCGAACCGCTCGGACAGCTCCTGGAAGTACGTGTACTCGAACTCCTGCTTGGACACCTTGAGCCCGGCCCGGCGGGCCTGCTCGTAGACGTAGCGGGCGGACTGGTCGTGGCCGGCCGAGCCGGCCACGCGGTTGCCGCCGTTGCGGCGGGCGATCCGCTGGAGCGCCTCCAGGGTGTCGTAGGCGTCGTCCGCGCTGCTCTCCTCCACCAAACGGGTGGCCAGCTTGGCACCCTTCCGGGCCGGATCCGGGTCGGCGGCGGCGGCACCGGCGCCGACCAGCAGCAGCGGGGTCACCAGCGCCGCCACCGCCAGCGCGGCGCCCGCCGTCCGGCGGGTGGGGGCGGTGCGGGCGCGGAGGGTGGCGGCCGGGCGACCGGTCCGAGCGTTCAAGGCTTGTCCTTCCGACGGTCCGTGGGACTCCCGATTTGACATGTTCCTCGACGCCTTGCCAACCCCGGCGCACAAGCTGACCGGATGCGGACACCCCGGTGTGCGGCGATGCTGGGAGAGGTGGGGCCGTCTCATCCGGGAGTGTGACCACATGTCCATGTTGGATAAGCTCAAGAGCATGCTCAAGGGCCATGAGGAGCAGGCCGAGAAGGGCGTCGACAAGGCCGGCGACATGGTCGACGAACGCACCCAGGGCAAGTACAGCGGCCAGGTCGACGCAGGCCAGGAGAAGCTCAAGGAGCAGCTGCGCGACGACCGCCCGCCGCAGTAAGCCCCCTCCCCTCGCCCGGGCCGTCACGCAGTCTCCGGCCCGCCGCCCCGGTTCGTGTGCGCGCTTTCCGCGCCCGCACGGACCGGGGCACTATTTTTCAGACTTTACATACTCATTACTATTAGTCCGGTTGCGCGTTCGCGTGTCATACGCGGTCAGGCGCCGGTGTCCCCTGCTCCGGCGTGCCCGCGCCGCGCGCAGCCGCCCGGGAGCCCCCTGACGAGAGGACAGCAGCCATGTCGATCGCCCGTGTCCGGACCACTCCGCTTCCCGGTGTCGGCGTCCAGTACGACCTCACCACCCGAGAACAGCGGCACCTCTCCGTGATCGCCCACCGGGACGGCTCACGCAGCCTCAACGTCTACCACTCGGACGACCCCGACGCCTGCTCCCAGGCCTTCCGGCTGACCGCCGAGGAGTCCACCGCCCTGGTGGACGCCCTGACCCCGGTTCACCAGAACCCGGGCCTGCTGCACACCACCGACCTCGGTCTGGTCGCCGAGCGGCTCCCGGTCGACGGCACCTCGCACTGGAACGGGAGGCTCCTCGGCGAGACCCGGATGCGCACCGAGACCGGCGCCTCGATCGTCGCCGTGCTGCGGCGCACCGGCGCCGTCCCCTCCCCCGCCCCCGACTTCCGGCTGGCGGGCGGCGACACGCTCATCGTGATCGGCACCCGCGAGGGTGTGGACGCGGCAGCGGCGATCCTGGAGCGGGGGTGATCGGGGGGTGCACACCGCGACCGTCTTCATCGAGCTCGGCTCGGTCATCCTCGTCCTCGGACTGCTCGGCCGGATCGCCGGCCGCTACGGCTTCTCGCCGATCCCGCTCTACCTGCTCGGCGGGCTCGCCTTCGGCACCGGCGGGCTGCTCCCGCTGAGCGCCAGCGAGGAGTTCGTGGCGACCGGCGCCGAGATCGGCGTCGTCCTGCTGCTGCTGATGCTGGGTCTGGAGTACACCGCCGCCGACCTGGTCACCAACCTCAAGGCCCAGTACCCGGCCGGCGCGGTCGACTTCCTGCTCAACGCGATACCCGGCGCGGTCGCCGCGCTGCTGCTCGGCTGGGGCCCGGTGGCCGCCGTGGTGCTGGCCGGCGTCACCTGGATCTCCTCCTCGGGGGTCATCGCCAAGGTCCTCGGCGACCTCGGCCGGCTCGGCAACCGGGAGACCCCGGTGATCCTCAGCATCCTGGTGCTGGAGGACCTCGCGATGGCGGTCTACCTGCCGATCCTGACGGCCCTGCTGGCCGGGGCGGGTCTGGTCGCGGGCTCCGTCACGCTGGCCATCGCGCTCGCCACCGCCGGCGCGGTGCTCTTCGTCGCCCTCCGCTACGGCCGGCTGATCTCCCGGTTCGTGTCCCACGACGACCCGGAGAAGCTGCTGCTGGTGGTTCTCGGACTGACCCTGCTGGTCGCCGGCATCGCGCAGCAGCTCCAGGTGTCGGCGGCGGTCGGCGCGTTCCTGGTGGGCATCGCGCTCTCCGGCGAGGCCGCCGAGGGCGCGCACACCCTGCTCAGCCCGCTGCGGGACCTCTTCGCGGCGGTGTTCTTCGTCTTCTTCGGTCTCAGCACCGACCCGACCAGCATCCCGCCGGTGCTGCTCCCGGCCCTGCTGCTGGCCGTGGTCACCGCGCTCACCAAGGTCGCGACCGGGTACTGGGCGGCCCGCCGCGCGGGGATCGCCACCCGCGGCCGGTGGCGGGCCGGCGGGGCGCTGGTGTCGCGCGGCGAGTTCTCCATCGTCATCGCCGGCCTCGCCGTCACCGCCGGGATCGAGCCCGGCCTCGGCCCGCTGGCCACGGCGTACGTGCTGATCCTGGTGGTCACCGGCCCGCTCGCGGCCCGCTACACCCAGCCCGCCGTGGAACGCCTGGGCGGCGTCATCGCCCGGCGCAGTCGCCCCTGGGCACCCGGGGCGCGCGTCCCCGCGCAGGGCACCGCGGTGGACGGCGCCCCGGTGGACCGCGCGGTGGTGGACGGCGCGGAACCGGTGGAGGATCCGGTGGACGAGCAGTCCGGTCAGCCGCTCGACGGCCTGTCGCGCTGACCCCGCCCTGAACGGCGCGCCGTCGCGCCCGTCGAACGCCCGGCCCCCGGGCGGCTCACCTCCGGTGGTCCGCCCGGGGGCCGCCGCCGTCCTCGACGACCCCGTGCCCGGGGGCCTCGGCCCGCTCGGCCCGCGCGCCGCTGCCGCAGTGCTCGCAGGGGCCCGGTCCGGACCGCTCGCGCAGCTTTCCGCACTCGTCGCACACCCGGTCCAGCCAGCAGGCCGGTTCTCCGCCCTCGTCCATCCCCCGATTGTGCCCGCCGACCGGCTCCGGCTGCGAGTAGACAGTGTCTACTCGACCTTGGTAGACACTCCCCATGACCGAACAGGACCATCCCACCGGCCTGCGCGACCGCCTGGTCGCGGCAGGGGTCGAGCTGCTCGCCCTGGAGGGCGTGCACGCCCTCACCCTGCGCGAGATCGCCCGCCAGGCCGGGGTCTCGCACGGCGCCCCGCGCCGGTACTTCGCGACCCATGCCGAACTGCTCGCGGCCATCGCCCGGCACGGCTTCGGCGAGCTGGCCGACGCCCTGGGCCTCCGTGGCTCCGACGCCGCGACCGCCGTCCACGGCCCCGCCGAGGCCCGCACCCGGCTCGAACGGCTCGCCCGCGACTACCTCGCCTTCGCGGCCGACCGGGCGGGCATGTTCGAGCTGATGTTCCGCCACGACGTCCTGGAGGGCAGCGGCACCGGGCTGCGGGCCACCTCGCTCCCCCTGTTCGACGCCCTCACCCGGCTGGTCGCCGAGGTCCACCCGGCCACCGGCACCGCCGACGGCCCCGACCCGACCGCGGTCGCGGCGGCGCTCTGGGCCAACCTGCACGGCCTCGCCCAGCTCCGCGCCTGGGGCAGCCTCGGACTCGCCACCGGGACCGACGCCCTCGGCCCCGTGCTGCGCGCCACCCTGGACGCCCACCTCGGCCCGGGGCCCCGGTGAGCGCGGTGGGGACCGCCGATGCGGCGGGCACCACGGGCGCGCGGCGCCTCACCCTGACCGGCAGCGTCCTCGGCGCCGCGATCGTCGCCCTCGACGGAACGGTGCTCACCGTCGCCCAGCCCAGCCTCCAGCGCGATCTGCACGCCTCCCTCCCGGCCGTGCAGTGGACCAGCACCGCCTACCTGGTCACGGTGGCCGCCCTGCTCGTCCTCGCCGGCCGGCTCGGCGACCGCTACGGCCACCGCCGGGTCTTCGCGGTCGGGGTGCTCGGCTTCGGCGCCGCCTCGGCCGGCATCGGCCTCGCCCCCGGCATCGGCTGGGTGATCGGCCTGCGGATCCTCCAGGGCGCCGCCGGCGCGCTGCTCCAGCCCGCCACCCTGGGACTGCTGCGCGCCGTGTACCCGGCCGAACTGCTCGGCCGGGCGATCGCCCTGCGCACCAGCGCGATCGGGCTCGCGGCCGCCGCCGGCCCGCTGGTCGGCGGCGCCCTGACCACGCAGCTGGGCTGGCGGTCGGTCTTCTTCCTGACCGTCGTCCCCGCCGCCGTCGCCGGAGTGGCCGCCCTGCTGGTCCGGCCGCCCGTGCCTGCCGCCACCGACCGCGCCACCGGACTGGACCTGCCGGGCGCCGCGCTGCTCGGCGGCGCGCTGACCTGCCTCGCGCTCACGCTGGTCGGCCTGCCGGAGCGCGGACCCACACCCGCCACCGGCCTCGGGCTCACGGCCTCGGCCGCCCTCGGCGCGGTCCTCGTGCGCCACGAGCGGCGCGCCCGGTCCCCGCTGCTGCCGCCCTCCGTTGTCCGCGCCCCGGCCGTGGCCCCCGCGCTGGGTGTGCTGCTCGCCGCCTCGGCGGCGCTCTCCGGCACGCTCTTCCTCGCCACCTACCTCCTCCAGGACGTGCTCGGCCTCGACCCGCTGGCCGGCGGGCTCCGGGCGCTGCCGCTGGCGGTCGCGATGGTGGCCGCCGCACCCGCCTCGGCGGCCCTGGCCCGCCGTCACGGGCCGCGCCGCACGGTCGTCGCGGGGATGTCCTCGATCGCCCTGGGCGCCCTCGGGGTCGCGGCCTTCCGGCCGGACACCCCGGCACTCGCGACCGGAGCGGCCTTCCTGGTGCTGGGCGCGGGCTTCGGCGCGGTGCTGGCGACGGCGACGGCCGCGCTCGTCCGTGCCGCTCCGGTGCGCGACGCGGGTGTGGCGGGCGGGCTGCAGCAGACGGCGATGAACGTCGGGCCCGCCCTCGGCGTGGCCGTCGCCACCACCCTGACCGCCGGCCGCCCCCTGGCCGACGCCCTCCCCCCGGCCCTCGCCGTCCTGGCGGCCGCCGCCGCGGGCGGCGCACTGCTCGCCACCCGGCTTCCGGCGACGCGGACGGCGTGACCGTCCGGCTTTCGGGCCACCCACCCGTTCGGGGCTCCGAAACGGCTCGGACCGGCCGCGGTTCCACGGCCGGTCCGAGCCGGTGACCGGCTCCGGCGACGCCCGCCTACTGCGCCGGGGCGCCGACGGCGGGCGCGTCGGCGTCCGTGGCCGCGGGCGGCCAGGCGGCGTCCGCGCCGGGAGCGGGCCAGGCCGCGTCCGCACCGGGAGTCGGCCAGGCCGGGTCCGTACCGAGAGCGGCCCAGTCGGCGTCGGCACCGGCGGCGGACCAGCCGGCGTCCGGGCTCGCGGCCGGCCAGTTCGCGTCGGCACCGGCGGGCGGCCAGCCTGCGCCCTCGGCGGCCGTGGGCCAGGCGATGCCCGTGTCGGCGGCGCCGGCGACACCGACACCCGTCAGGCACAGGACCGTGGCGGCGGCACCGGCCACGCAGAGCAGTCGTCTCATGGGAGAACCTCCTCGATGGGGGTGGGACTCCGCCAACAGTTCCCGTACGATCCATCCGGGTAACCGGCCATTCGCATGATCACCTCGACCGGCGGCGCCGCGGCGGTCGGAGGAGAGGTGGAGCAGGCCGGGGCCACGATAGGCGCGCAGGGCGTCGGCGGCCATCGGGTCGCGGTGCGGCGGCCAGAGCGGGGCGAGGACCCGGTCGGGATGGGCGGCGGCATCCTCGGCGGCCGCGAGCGCCACGGTGGCTGCACCGATCATGGCAGCCTGACGGCTGCTCAACTCCATGGCTCCGCCTTTGCTTTCGGACGGTCGTGCGCAGCACAGGCGGGCGCCTCGCGTTCAATCAAGCGAATTTCCGACGCCCCGTCAGTTCCGCCGGCGGCGGGCCCGAACTCCCTGGCGGCCGGTCGCGGGCGGGGCAGCAGCAGCCGGAGCAGGACGAGCTGGGCGACTGCGCCGATCACCATGCCGACCCAGAGGCCGTCGACGCCGAGCGGAGCCGACAGCGCGGCGCCGGAGGCGAGTTGGACGGTGAGGCCGAGCAGTACGGCGAGCACCAGCGGTCGGCCGGCGCCGGCGCCCTGGTGGACACCGCCGAGGGCGACCACCAGGGCGTAGGGCAGCAGATGGAGTCCGGCCATCCGCAGGAAGCCGACCGCCTGGCCGGCCACCGCCGGGTCGTCGGTGAACAGCGCCGCGACCGGCACCGCGGCCGCCGCGCAGAGCACGGCGGCGCCCGCACCGAGCGCGGCGGCCAGTTTCGCGGTGTCGCGGCCGAGCGAGCGCACGGCTCCGGCCGATCCCGCCCCGACCAGGCGCGCGGCCTCGATCGCGGCGGCCTGCCGGACGGCGTAGAAGGCCATGGTGACGATCAGCAGGACCCGGTAGCCGACCCCGTACCCGGCCACGGCGGGCACGCCGAAGGAGGACACCAGCACGAGCTGCGCCGCGCCGACGCCCATCCGCGCGGTGAAGTCCAGGCCGAACGGCGCACCGGCGGCGGCGATCGCCCGGGCCTCGGACCGCAGTCCGCCCGCCGGTGCCGGAAGCCGGTGCCGGCGCCGGAGCAGCAGGGTGACCGCGAGCGCGACGGTCCGGGAGGCGGCCAGGGCGAGCGCGGCGCCGGTCACGCCTAGCGCGGGGAACGGGCCGGGCCCGAGGATCAGCAGCGGGTCCAGCGCGAGCAGCAGCGCGTTGGAGAGCAGGGCCGCCCGCATCGGCGTCCGGGTGTCGCCGACGCCCTTGAACAGCTCGTCGGCGACGCGCTGGCCGAAGAAGAGCGCGAAGGCCGGGAAGGCGACGGTGAACCAGTCGGCGGCGAGTGCGGCGGCCTCGCCGTCCAGGAAGACGGCGGCGAGCCGCTCCCGGAGCAGGAAGCCGGGGAGGGCGAGGAGGAGGCTGCCGACCGCGCAGAGCCGCCAGGCGGCGCGGGCGACCCGCCCGGCCGCGTCCAGGTCACCGGCGCCGTGCGCCCGCGCCAGTCGCACGGTCGTCCCCGAGGCGACCACCAGGACCAGGCCGAGGAGCAGGTTCTCCACGGTGCCGGCCAGGGTGACGGCGGCGACGGCGGGACCGCCGAGGCCTGCCACCCAGAAGGTGCCGAGGATCGTGGCGACCACCCCCGACAGCAGTTCGCCGTAGACCGGTCCCGCCAGTGCGACGAGCCGCGGCAGATGCCCCCGCATGGTCCCTCCCCGTTGTCCCCGTTGTGCCCGTTGTCCCTGCCGTTCCGGCGGCCCGGGCGGTGCGCAGCTCCGGCCCACCACCTCGAATAGAGATACATCGAATCGATGCACATCGACAAGAGGTAACATGGCTCCGCACGAGGGCGCGCGGCCACGGGGCGCGCACGCCGGTGCGGACGGAACGCCACGACGACGGAGAGGCCTCGACCGTGCTGACGCTCGCGATCCTCGGGTTCCTGCACGACGAACCGCTGCACGGCTATCAGTTGAAGTCCCTGATCACCGGCCTGACCGGCCATGCCCGCCCGGTCAGCGACGGCGCGCTCTACCCCGCCATCACCCGGTTGGAGAAGGCCGGACTGCTGCGGCGGCGCAGCGAGCCGGGCAGCGGAGCCGTCCCCCGGCAGGTGCTGGAACTGACCGCCGAGGGGCGGACCGAGCTGGAGCGCCGGCTGGCCGATCCGGAGGAGGTCGAGATCTCCGACCAGATCCGCTTCTTCACCGTCGCGGCCTTCCTGGACCGACTGGCCGACCCGGTCCGGCAGGCCGCGGTGCTGCGGCGGCGGCTCGCCTTCCTGGAGGCGCCGAGCAGCTTCTTCTACGACGCCGAGGGCCGGCCGGTCACCGCCGAACGCGAGCCCAACCCGTTCCGGCGCGGCATGCTGCTGGTCGCCCGCGCCTCGGGGGCGGCCGAGCGGGCCTGGCTGGTGGAGACGATCGGCGCGCTGGAGCGCGAAGTACCGGACGTGTGAACGGAAGCGGACCGCTTCCGTCCGAGGGGGTCCTGGCCAGGCGCGGCGTGGCTATGATGAGCCGCCACACACCACGGCCGATCCGTCCGGTACCACGGCACCGCCGCGCGTGACCAGAGGGCGCGGGCCCACCCCGGGCCCGCTCCGTCCCGTCCCCAGGGAGACCGTCGTGCCCAGCGCCGAGACCGCCGCTTCCGCTCGACCCGCCGCCGACCGGCCCACCGCCGCCGCTCCGGGCGCGCCCCTCGCGCCCGCGCGCCAAGCGGACATCCCCGGCTGGTTCTTCCGGCTCGACCAGGAGGCCTTCCGGCACCTGCTCACCGCCCAGAGCGAGGCCGGGCTCACCGGCGACATCCTCGAACTCGGCAGCTACCTGGGGCGCAGCGCCGTCCTGCTCGGCGACCACCTTCGGCCGGGCGAGCGGCTGACGGTCTGCGACCTGTTCGACTCCGCGGCGGGCGACGCCGACAACGACGCCGAGATGACGATGTCCTACCGGGACTCGCTGACCAGGCGCGGGTTCGAGGCCAACTACCTGGCGTTCCACCCGGAGCTGCCGACGATCGTCCAGGCGCCGACCTCCGTGCTGGCCGACGGCCGCATCCCGGCCGGCAGCTGCCGGTTCGTCCACGTCGACGCCTCGCACCTCTACGAGCACGTGTCCGCGGACATCGAGGTGGCGCGGAGGGCCCTGGCCGGGAACGGACTGGTGGTGCTGGACGACTACCGCTCGGAGCACACCCCGGGCGTGTCGGCGGCGGTCTGGCAGGCGGTGTTCACCGGCGGGCTGCGGCCGGTCCTGCTGACGCCGATGAAGTTCTACGGGACGTGGGGCGACCCGGAGCCGCTCCGCGAGGCGCTGCTGGCCCGGGACTGGCGGGCCGAGGGGTTCACGGTCGACGAGGACGCCATCGCCGACCGGCGGGTGCTGCGGCTGAACAACGCGGTGCGGCCGGCGCCGGCGCGCTCGGCACCGCGCCGACTGCTGCTGGAGCTGCTGCCCCCGGCGGCCACCCGGGCGGTCCGGCGGGGTCTGCGGGCGCTCCGGGACCGGCGCGGCGCACGGCCGGGCGGGGTCGCCGCACCGCGCTGACCAGGCGCGGACCGTCACCGAGGTGCCGGTGTGGTCGCGGTCGGCGCACAGCGGCGCACCCACCGGACCAGGTGGTGACCGGGACGGCGCTCGGCGGCGTCTGCGCGCCGGTCCTCACACTGTTGCGCTGGTCCCGCCGTGTGGACGCCCCCCGGCGCGCGGGTGGCCCGCCGATAGGGTCGACCGGTCCGCCGGTCCCGTCGGCGGACCGATCCCGCACCGTGGAGGGCCCGTGGAACCGCGACCGCCGCACCTGTCCGACCGGCCGGAGCCGCCGGGGTCGGTCGACCCCTGCCTCCCGGCCGACGAGGAGCTGGCCGAGGCCCTGCTGGCGCTCGCGGTGCCCTTCGGGGAGGTGAACGGCCTGCTGGCGGCCCGCACCCGGCTGGCCCGGGACGCGGGGCTGCGCACGCTGTTCGAGGAGGCGCTGCACACCCAGGCGGCGGCCGTGGGGACGCTCGGGCAGCCGGCCGGGATCGACCGCGACTGGCCGGCGGGGGTCGCGGACGGCGCGGCGTTCGCCACGCTGCTCTTCACCGCGCTGGCCCCGCGCACCCGGGCCCACCACCGCGCGCTGGGCGTCCCGCCGGAGGTGACCCGGTCGACGCTGGCCGACCTCGGTCGGCAGCTCGCGGTGAGCCGCTGGCGCGGCCGCCCCGGGCTGGGCAATCCGCGCTGGCTGACGCTCCACTTCCGGGGCGAGCTGTTCCACCTGGGCCGACTGCAGTTCCAGCGCCGGCGGCTGACCGGCGCGGAGGCCGCGGCGGCCCGGGCGGCGGGGCTCGGTGAGTGGAGCCTCCAGGTGCACATCCCCGACCACTGCGGCCCGCTCTCCCCCGCGGCGTGCGACCGCGCGCTGGACCGGGCCCGGACCTTCTTCCCCCGGCACTTCCCCGACGAGCCGTACCGCAGCGCCCGCGTCTTCTCCTGGCTGCTCGACCCGCAGCTCGCCGACCACCTGCCCCCGGAGTCCAACATCGTGCGCTTCCAGCGGCGGTTCGCCCCGCTGCGGCGGCCGGGCCTGCCGCCGCAGCCCGAGGACGCCAATCCGCTGCGGTACGTCTTCGGCGACGTCGACCGGCCGCTGGAGTCGCTCCCCCGGGACACCGCCGTCCAGCGCGCCCTGGTCGACCACCTGCGGGCGGGCGGCCACTGGTACGTGTGCGGCGGCTGGCTCGCGCTCTGAACCGGGACCGGCGCCCGGTCCGGCTCAGGCGTCGAAGGCCGTGGCCCTGGACCTCTCCTCCCAGGCGGCGACGTCCTCCCGGACCTGGTCGAGATGGGCGAGGACGGCGTCGACCGAGTCCTCGCCGAGCGGCAGCCGCAGCGGCGTCCGCTCGGCCTCCAGCGCGGCCAGGATGACCGCCGCCGCCTTGTCCGGGTCACCGGGCTGCGAGCCGTCCCGGCCGGCCACGAACGCGCGGGTCCCGCTCACCGTGGGGTAGCTCCCGCTGTCCGCGCTGGCCCCGGCGCGGCCGGCCTCGAACAGCGAGGTCCGGAACGCGCCCGGCTCCACGATCAGGACCTTGACGCCGAACTCGCGCACCTCGTCCGCGAGCGCCTCGGACAGGCCCTCCAACGCGAACTTGGTCCCGCTGTAGGCGCCGAAGCCCGCGAAGGACAGCTGTCCGCCCACGCTGCTCAGCTGCACGACCGCCCCCGAGCGCCGTTCCCGCATGTGCGGCAGCACCGCCCTGACCAGTGCCGCCGGGCCGAAGAAGTGCACGTCGAAGAGATCGCGCAGCTCCTCGTCCGTGGTCTCCTCGACGGCGCCGACGTGGGTGCGGCCCGCGTTGTTCACCAGCACGTCGATCCGCCCGTGCCGGGCCAGGACGTCGCGCACGGCGTCCCCGATCGCGGCCGTGTCGGTGACGTCCAGGGTCAGCGCCTCCACCTGGTCGGGATGAGCGGCCGTCAGATCCTCCAGCGCCTCCGGGCGCCGTACCGCGCCGACCACCACGTCACCGGCGGCGACGGCCGCCCGGGTGATCGCGCGTCCGAAACCGCTGCTCGCACCGGTCACCAGCCATACCTTGTTCACGACAACTCCCCGTTGTTCCAGTGGATCCGGCCATTCCGGAGGATCCCGTCGATCCGGTGTCCCCGGACGCCGGTCAGCCTGCCGCCCCGGGCCGTTGCCCGTCCAAGACCGACAGTGATAACCAACGGTTATGACCATGGACGTCCGGGCCCGGGACCTTCGCTACTTCGTCGCCGTCGCCGAGGAACTGCACTTCACCCGCGCCGCCGAACGGCTGTACGTCTCGCAGCCCGCACTGAGCAAGCAGATCCGGGCGCTGGAGCTGCGGCTGGGCGCGCAGCTGTTCCGCCGCGGCCGGAGCGGGGCGGCGCTCACGGCCGCCGGCGAGGCGCTGTTACCGCACGCGCGGAAGGTGCTGGCGGCCTGGCAGGAGGGCGCGGCCGCGCTGGAGGCGGCCAAGGCCGAGCAGCGCAGCACGCTCGTGGTGGGCATGAGCACCAGTCCGGCCCGGGGCGGCCTGCTCCCGGCCGTCCGCTCCCGCTTCGGCGCCGCGCATCCGCACGCCACCACCCGGCTGCGCCAGGTGAGCTGGGAGGACCCGACCGCGGGCCTGGCGGACGGCGGCGTCGACATCGCCTTCGTCTGGCTGCCGCTGCCCGACCGGGAGCGCTACGGCTGGACGGTGGTCGCCGAGGAGCCCCGCCTGGTCGCCCTCCCCGACACCCATCCGCTGGCCGCCCGCGCCGAGCTCGACTTCGCGGACCTGGTCGACGAGCCGTTCCTCGCCCTGCCCCCGAGCGCGGGCCCGCTGCGGGACTTCTGGCTGGCGCTGGACGCCCGGGCCGACCGGCCGCCGCGGGTCGGCGCCGAGGTCGCCGGTGTGGAGGAGACGTACGAGGCGCTGATCGCGGGCCTCGGCGTCTGCCTGGTGGCGGCGGGCAACGCCCCGCTGATCGCCCTGGACGGTGTCACCACCCGTCCGGTGCGGGGCATCGGCACCAGCCGCTACGCCCTGGCCTGGCGCCGCGAGGACGAGCACCGGCCGCTGGTGCGGGCGTACGCCGAGGCCTGCCGGGACACGGTCGCCGGGTAGCGGGGCCGGGAGCGGGACCGGGAGCGGGATCAGGAGCGGGATCAGGAGCGGGCCGACGGCGGAGAAATTCATCAGATTTCTCTTATCTATATGACCGCATTCACTCCAACGAGGGAACTTCATTTAAAGATTTGCCCACGGAACATTAAAGGCCGCATAGTGATGGAGCCTCAGTTGACCCTAGGAATGGCCAACTTATGGCAAAGGACCGTGCGCGTCCGGCACGAGTCCCCGGTAGAGAAGGAGATGGCGTTGCGTCACGAGAACCTTCACGACGGCTACGGGCAGCGGCTGCGCGAGCGGATCGCCGCCCCGGGAACGACCCCGCTCATCGGTGTCTACGACATGTACTCCGCCTCCATCGCGGCCGCGCACTACGACGGCATGTTCGTCTCCGGCTTCGGCTTCGCGGCCTCCTACTACGGCCTGCCCGACATCGGCTTCATCGCCTGGCCGGACATGGTCGCCTTCGTCGAACGGCTCCGCGGCGCCTTCCCCCGGCACCACCTGCTGGTCGACATCGACGACGGCTACGTCGACCCCGAGGTGGCCTGCCACGTGGTGCGGCGGCTGGAACGGATCGGCGCCTCGGGCGTCATCCTCGAGGACCAGAAGCGGCCCCGCCGCTGCGGCCACGCCGACGGCAAGCAGGTCCTGCCCCTCGACGAGTACCTGGAGAAGCTGGACCAGGTCCTCGCCGCCCGGAGCGACCTCGTCGTGGTCGCCCGTACGGACGCCACCGAGGAGTCCGACATCCTGCGCCGGGCCGAGGCGCTCGCCGCCACCGACGCGGACGTGGTGCTGGTCGACGGCGTGCGCAGCGAGGAGTGGATCCGCCGGATCCGCCGCGTGGTGGGCGACAAGCCGCTGCTGTTCAACCAGATCGCCGGCGGCAAGTCGCCCCGGCTGTCGCTCTCCGAGCTGGGCGCGCTCGGGGTGGACGTCGCCATCTACAGCACGCCCTGCCTCTTCGCCGCCCACCAGGCGATGGACGAGGCGCTCGCCGGGCTGAAGGTGGCGGACGGGCGGCTGCCGGCCGCCGCCGGGGAGCGGCAGGAGATCGGCGTGCGCGAGTCCACCGAGCTGCTGGAGCGCAACATCCCCCGCCCGCACACCCGCGAGGAGGTGGGCGTGTGACGCTCCGGATGCCGCGATCCCCCCGGCGGGCCGCGGCGGCCGGGCTCGTCGGGGCCTGGACCGTGCTGGGCTGCGCCGCCGCGCCGGAGGCGTCCGCCGCCGCTCGCAGCCTCGTCACGGTCATCGACAACTCGGGGGCGGACTCGATCGTCGAGGTCGACCGGACGGCCGACCTCCAGCTCGGGCGCGGCTCGGCCGGCAGCGACCACGACGGCTCCACCGCCCTGGCCACCGGTCTGTTGGGCACCGCCCTGGCGCTCCCGGAGTCGGAGGAAGGGGGCGAGGAATGAGTACGGCCCGTCAGCACCGGGCGCCGCCCGCAGCGCCCGCGGCGCAGGCCCGGGGCCACCCGCCGGGCAGGGGTGAGCGGCGGCCGTGGTGGCGCGCGCTGGACCCGTATGTGGCGGCGCTGGCCGGGGCGGTGGCGCTGGCCGCGCTGCTGCCCGCCACCGGGCGGGCGGCGCTCGCCGCGGACCTGGCCTGCGACCTCGCGGTGGGGCTGCTCTTCTTCCTCTACGGCGCCCGGCTCTCCACCCGGGAGACGGTCGCCGGGCTGCGTCGGCTGCGGCTGCACGGCCTCGTCCTGGCCGCCACCTTCGTCCTGTTCCCGCTGCTCGGAGCGGCCCTGACGGCACTGGCGCCCGGACCGCTCACCGAGCAGCTGCGAACGGGGGTGCTGTTCCTCTGCCTGGTGCCGTCCACGGTGCAGTCCTCGGTGGCGCTCACCGGTGCCGCACGGGGGGACGTCCCGGCCGCGATCTGCGCCGGCGCCTACTCCAGCCTGGTGGGCCTGGTGCTGACACCGCTGCTCGCGGCCTGGCTGCTGGGAGCCCGGGCGGCACTGTCGGCCGACGGCCTGCTGCGGATCTGCGCCCAGTTGCTCGCGCCGTTCGTGCTCGGGCAGCTGCTGCGGCCGTGGATCGGCGGCTTCCTGGCCCGGCACCGCCGGGTGCTCGCCCCGGTCGACCGAGGTTCGATCCTGCTGGTCGTCTACACCGCGTTCAGCGGCGCGGTGGCGCAGGGCGTCTGGTCCACCGTCACGCCGTCCGCCCTGGCCGCGCTGGCCGGGGTCCTGCTGGTCCTGCTCCTGGCCGCCCTGGCCGCCGTGCGGCTCGGCGCGCGCCTGCTGGGCCTCGACCGGGCCTCCGCGATCGCGGCCGTGCTCTGCGGCTCGCAGAAGAGTCTGGCCGGCGGTCTGCCGATGGCCACCGTCCTCTTCGGCCCGCAGGCCGGGCTCCTGGTGCTGCCGCTGATGATGTACCACCAGCTCCAGCTGGTGGCGGGGGCCCTGCTCGCCGGCCGCTGGGCCCGGACGGCGAGCGGCCCGTCGGACGGCGCCGGGGCGGCTGCCGCCGAGGGCTCGGCCCCTCCCGCGCGCGCCTCTCCCGAGGCCGCACACTGAGGCCGCGCACTGGGGCCAATGGCGTCCTCAGGCCGGTGGTGTCCTCAGGCCGGTGGTGCGCTTCGGCCGCGTACCAGTGGCAGGTACACCTCGTCGACGATCTCGACGAGGACCTCGTCGGGGGCGGTGGGGGCCCCGCGCACGACGAACTCGTTGCGCAGCAGGGTCATGGCAACGGTGGCGACCCTGGGGTGGAGCGCTTCCGGGGAGGCCTCGCCGCGTGCGATCGCGCGCCCCAGGATGGTCAGCCAGGGGGCGGCCGCCGCCTCACCGGACTGCTCCTGGAGCTGGGTCAGGAGTTCGGTGGCGCCGCCCGCCGCGGCGAGCAGCTCCCGCAGGATCGCGCCCTGGGGGGAGCTCCAGTAGCGGTTCGCCTGACGGAGCCACTCCAGGACGTCGCTCCGCAGGCTGCCGGTGTCGGGCGGCTGGACCGTTGTGGCGATCCGCCGGTAGGCGGCGACGGCGAGGGCGAGGCGGTTGGGCCAGCGGCGATAGAGGGCGTTCTTGTTGGTGCCCGCGCGAACGGCGACCTTGTCCATGGTCAGGCCGGAGAACCCGGACTCGGCGAGCTCGTCCGCCGCCGCGCGCAGGATCGCGTCCTCCAGGGCCGCTCCACGTCGCCGGGTCTGCCCGGCACCCGGCGGGCCCGTCGGCTGCTCCGGCACGGCCCCTCCTCACCGTCGACACTCTCCGTACCTTCCGATTCTGGCCGCCTGCCCAGAGCTTCCACAAATAGGGTACGTTCAGTACCGTAAATCTTGCCGATCGAGGAGGGGGCGACGGATGCGCGCCAAGGGCATCAGCTACGACACCGGATTCACCCGCGACGGCCACCTCGGCCGTGCGCGGTTCGACCCGGAGGTGGTGCGGCGGGAGCTGGCCGTCATCCGCGACGACCTGCACTGCACCGCGGTCCGCGTGATGGGCGGGGACCCGGACCGGATCGAACTCGCCGCCGGGTACGCCGCCGACCTCGGGCTGGAGGTCTGGTTCTCCCCCTACCCGCTGGAACTGACCGCCGAGGAGATGCTGTCCCTCTTCGCCGACTGCGCGGAGCGCGCGGAACGGCTCAGGCTCCGCGGAGCCGAGGTCGTGTTCGTCACCGGCGCCGAACTGAGCCTGATGAACAAGGGGTTCCTGCCCGGCGACAGCACCGACGAGCGGGTCGCGCTCCTGAGCCGACCCGAGCAGGCGCGCGAGCACATCGGCGCGGCCGGCGCCCGGGTCAACGCCTTCCTGGCCGAGGCCGTGGCGGCGGTCCGCGCACGCTTCGGGGGCAAGGTCACCTACGCCGCCGTACCGCTGGAGAACGTCGACTGGGCCCCGTTCGACTTCCTCTCCCTCGACCTCTACCGGTCGGCCGAGGTCGCCGACCGGTTCACCGCGGGCATCGAGCAACTCGTCGCCCAGGGCAAGCCGGTGGCCGTCACCGAGTTCGGCTCGGCCTCCTACCGGGGCGCCGGCGAGCGGGGAGCGCGCGGCCTGGAGATCGTCGAGTACCGGGGGAACACCGCCGTACCGCTGCGACTCGACGGGAAGTACGACCGGGACGAGGCCGGTCAGGCCGCCTATGTGCGGGAACTGCTGGAGGCGTTCGACGCCGGAGGAGTCGACAGCACCTTCGTGTTCACCTTCGCCCTCTACGACTTCCCGCACCGCCCGGACGGCGATCCCCGCGAGGATCTGGATCTGGCGAGCTACGGCGTCGTGAAGGTCCTCGACGGCCGCCCCGGCACCACCCACCCGGACCTGCCCTGGGAGCCCAAGGCCGCCTTCACCGCGGTCGCCGACCACTACCGCGGCTGAACGGTACGTACGGAAGGGACGACGCGCGCAAGCGGACAACAACGCAAGGGGACCTCGCGCCGCGGTGGGCGGCACGAGGTCCCCGGTGAGGAACGCCGGGTGCGGGGGTCAGCTCCGCGGGGCGGCGTCCAGGCTGCGGGCATCGCCGGCGATCAGCCGGGCGCGGTCCGCGGGGACGCTGCGGCCCGCCTGGTTCTCGGCCCAGTGGGCGAGTGGCTGGTACTGGCCCTGGCCGAGCATCACCGTCAGGGTGGCGACGGCATTGCGGTCGGCGCCCGAAGTGAGCACCAGCGAGGCCAGACCGGCCGGCGTGGCCGCGACGGTGAACTCGGCGGTCGCCTCGGCGCGGCCGCCGGGACCGGTGGCCTCGGCGCGCAGGGTGTGCTTGCCGAGCGCAAGCGCCGTGGTGTCGAGGGCCGAGCCGACCGGCAACTCCTTGCCGTCCAGGGTGAGGCGGACGGTGTCGGCGCCGTTCGCCTGCACGGCGGTCACCGGCTGCTGGGCCCGGTCCAGGGCCGCGCCGGAGGCCGGCGAGGTGATCGCCACGGTGGGCGCGGCCGGCGGGGTGGTGACGGTGCCGCCCTGGAGCCAGGCGGAGTTCCAACCGGCCAGCTCCGCCGGGCGGTTGGTGATGACGCCGTCGACGCCGGCGGCCTCCAGGGCCTTCCAGCGGGTGGCCGAGTCGACCGTCCAGACGTTCACGGCGACACCGGCCGCGTGCAGGTCCTTCACCACGCCGAGGCGGGCCGCGAGGGCTCCGTCGGACGGGTTGTAGGCGGACAGGCCGAGCTGCTTGGAAACGGCCACCGGGTCGGCGTCGAGGTCGCCGCGCAGCAGGCCGAGGGGCAGCTCGGGAGCCAGCTCGCGGGTGTGGCGCAGGGCGTCGACCTCGAAGCTCTGCACGAACACCCGGCCGGTCATGCCGTGGTCGCGGATCTCCTTGACGATCCGGGCGACCTCGTCACGGGTGTGGGCGCCCTTGATCTCCAGCAGGAGCTTGCCGCCGCGGGTGCGCAGGTCCTCCAGCTGGGCGGCCAGGCTCGGCACCCGGGCGCCCGCGTAGGTCGGGCCGAACCAGGAGCCGGCGTCCAGCGCGTCCAGCTGGGCGGCCGTCAGGTCGCGGATGCGGCCCTTGCCGTTGGTGGTGCGGTCGACGGTGTCGTCGTGCAGCACGTAGGGGACGCCGTCCTTGCTGGGCTGGACGTCGTTCTCGATCCACTCGGCGCCGCCCCGGCGGGCGACCTCGTCCGAAGCCAGGGTGTTCTCCGGGGCGGCGGAGGAGGCACCGCGGTGGGCGAACACGGTGAGCGGCGAGCCGGCGGGGCGCAGCCAGCCGCCGGGGGCGAGGGCGGTCACCTTGAGGTCGTCGAAGGAGACCTTCGAGCCGTTGACCAGCAGGGCCTGGCCGCCGTCGGCGCTGCGGGCGACCTGGGTGGTGCGCATCGCCTCCTTGCCGTCGAAGATCCAGCGGGCGGTGGTGCCGTGCACCTCGACGGCGATCCGGACGTCGCGGCCGGTGCCCGCCGCGGTCGGGGCGGAGGCCGTGTTGGTGACGTTCCAGCCGTTGGCCGGGGTGCGCTGGGCGAACTCCAGGCCGTTGGCGGCGGTGGTGCCGGAGCGCATGGTGGCGATCGACCACGGCGTGGCGCCGCTCGCGGGGACGTCCAGGCCGAGGGCGGTCCAGCGGGCGGCGTCCTGGGCGCTCTCGAAGCGGGCGGTCGCCTCGATGCGGAAGTCGTCGAGGTGGCGGCCGAAGGTGATCCGGCTCTGCTGGCCGGAGTTGGCCGAGGTGCCGACCAGTCGGCCGTTCTCGACCTTCCAGTCGCCCTCGACGGCGTTCCAGCCGGCCGGGAGCGCGGAGCCGGAGAAGCGCTCGTCGACGACGACCTCACCGGCGGCCGGAACCGCGGCCGGAGCAGCGCCCGGGGCGGCGGCCGCGGCCGCGGGGGCGGCGTCGGCGGGCGCCGCGGGCTCGGCGGAGGCGGCGCTCGGGGCGGTCAGCGCGACGGTGGTGAGGCTCAGTGCGGAGGCGACGGCGGCGGCCAGCAGGCCGGTGCGACGTGCCCGGTGGGGGCGGTGACTCTGTGTCATGGGCGGCACGCTAGGGACGGCGCCCGAACCGGAAGCCACCACTCCGAAAACCGCTCGTGACCATTGCGCGTGCGGTTCGTGGTGATGGCGGACTCCGTGCGGCGAAGGGCCGGTTCGCCTCCGCACAGCACCAAGGGGAGTAATCCGGGAGGTCCTCCGCCGGAGAGCCCAGTGGACCTGCGGCGTTGCGCTCCGTGCAACCCGGAGGCCGCCGAGCGCCCCCCTCCCCCGCCGGCGGCACGCACCGCCGCGCGGCATCGCGCACGCACCTCAGGCGGACAGCCTCTTCAGCAGCTCGACCGCGAGCGGGGCCGCGGAGGCGGGGTTCTGACCGGTGACCAGGTTGCGGTCGACCACGACCTTCGGCGCCCAGGCCTCACCGGCCCGCACCTCGACGCCGGCCTCGACGAGGCGGTCCTCCAACAGCCACTTCGCCTTGTCGGCGAAGCCGGCCTGGGCCTCCTCCTCGTTGGAGAACGCGGCGACCCGGTAGCCCGCGAAGGCGTTGCCGCCGTCCTCCCCGACCGCGGCCAGCAGTGCGGCCGGCCCGTGGCAGACGACGCCGAGCGGCTTTCCGGAGCTCAGCGCGCGGACCAGCAGACGGCCGGAGTCTGCGTCGGCCGCCAGGTCCTCCATCGGACCGTGGCCGCCCGGGTAGTACACGGCGTCGTACTCGTCCAGCCGGACGTCCTCCAGCGCGATCGGGCGCTTGAGCTCCTCGGCGGCGGCGAGCACCTCCGCGACCCTCCGCGAGCCCTCCTCGCCGCCGTTGAAGTCCGGAGCGAGGCTGGCGGCGTCGACGGTCGGCACCACGCCGCCCGGGGTGGCCACGGTCACCGTGTGGCCGGCGCCCTTGAACGCCTCGTAGGGCGCGGCGGCCTCCTCGGCCCAGTAGCCGCTCGGGTGCCGGGTGCCGTCGGCCAGCGTCCAGTGGTCGGCGCCGGTCATCACGAAAAGGATCTTCTTCGACATGGTGTGGTCTCCGGGTTGTCGGCTCGTCAGACGGACGCGCTCCTGCCATCGACCGTAGGCGGGCCCCGCGGTCCGCACCAATCGGAAAACCGATACCGGACATCGGCCCCCGGATGACTCGCCACCGCCCCTTCGGCAGCCGCTTGCCCAGGATGGGCGCGCATGAGCGATAGGAATTCCCATGGGTCGGGGCCGCTGGACCTGAACCAGCTGCGCACCTTCCTGGCGGTCCACCGGACGGGATCGTTCACGGCGGCGGCAAGGCGGCTGCGGCTGTCCCAGCCGACCCTCACCGCGCAGATCCGGGCGCTGGAGGAGCGGCTGGGCCGGGAGTTGTTCGAGCGGCGTGCCCGGGGCGCCGTCCCGCTCCCCCACGCGGACGAACTCTCCGCCCGGTTGGCGGAACCGCTCGACCGGCTGGCGGACGTGGCGGGCGCGGGGCCCGACCGTGCGCCCGAGCCCGTGCACCTGGCCGGACCGGCCGAGTTCCTCTGCACCGTCCTGCTCGGCGCGCCGGCCCCGCTCACCGACCGGGGCGTCCGGTTGCGGGTGGCCACCGGGCTGACCGACCCGCTGCCGGCGGAGCTGCGCGCGGGGCGCCACGACCTGGTGGTCGCCACCCGCCGTCCGCGCGGCCGAACCCTGCTCGCCGAGCCGCTCTCCGACGAGGAGTTCGTCCTGGTCGCCGCCCCGGAGCCGGCCGGCCGCCTGGCCGGCGAACCGCTGCCGGACGCCCTGGAGCGGGAACCGCTGGTGGCCTGCGCCGAGGACCTGCCCGTCGCCCGCCGCTACCGGCGCCATGTGTTCGACCGCCGCCTCCAGGTCCGGGCCGCCGTCACCGTTCCGGACCTGCGGGGCGTGGTCGCCGCCGTGACGGCCGGGGCGGGCTGGACCGTACCGCCCGGCTACCTGTGCCGCGCCGAGCTCGACTCCGGCGCCCTGCGGCTGCTCCACCGCCCGGAGGACCCGCCGATCAACACCGCCTACCTGGTGCGGCGCCCGGGCCCGTCCGCCAACCCGCACGTCGCGCCGGTCCACGAGCGGCTGCTGTCCGCCGCCCGGACCTGGTGACCCCGGGAGTCACCCCCGCCCCGGTGCTCCCTCCCGGCGGCCGGCGCCGGGCAGCGGCCCCCGCGCGGCGAAGGTCCACCGGTTGGCGGCGAGCGCGTCGTCGGGCTCCGGCAGGGGCCCGCGGCCGTAGCGGCGGGTGAACTCGAAGGGTGTGTGGGTGGTGGTGGACCAGCCCCGGGCGGCCAGGTCCGCGGCGGTGTCGGGCCTGGGCTCGTCGTCGAACAGGGCCAGCAGGTCGATGTCGAGCCGGTCACGGGCCGCGAGGTACACGGGGTTGCGGCGCACCACGGCGGGCTCCATGCCGAGTTTCACCTCGTAGGCCAGGCTGCTCCCGGGGGCGCTCAGCCGGTCCACGGTGGCAACCAGCCGCGACTCGGCGGCGGCGGGCAGGTAGAGCAGCAGGCCCTCGGCGAGCCAGGCGGTCGGTTCACCGGCGCGGAAGCCCGCGGCGGCCAGCGCGCCCGCCCAGTCGAGGCGCAGATCGCAGGCCACCGGCACCCGCCGGGCCGTCGGCCGGACGCCGATCCGGTCGAGGACCTGCTGCTTGAAGCCGAGCACCCCGGCCCGGTCGAGTTCGAAGACGGTCGTGCCGGGCGGCCAGTCCAGCCGGTGGGCCCGCGCGTCCAGTCCGGCGCCGAGCAGCGCCACCTGGCGGGCCCCGAGCCGGGCGGCCCGCAGCAGGTGGTCGTCCAGGGTCCTGGTCCGCAGCGCGAAGTAGCCGCCGAGCCGCTCCCACAGCGGATCGGCCGCGCCGTCCGGGCCCTTCGGGACGTCGCGGGGGTGGACCGGCCACCGCGTGGACGCGCGGGCGGCGCGCACGAAGTGCTCGGCGAGGGGGTCCCGGGCCAGGGCGTCGGGCCGGCGGCTCTCGATCGCACGGGCGGCGGCGACCATCAGGGCGGTCCGTCCGACCCCCTCCTCGACACCGGCGGCACCGCCGGCCCCCGGGCCCCCGGCGCGGGTCGCGGCCCCGGGGGCCGCGGTCGTGACGGGGGCGGCCGCGGTGGCGGTCATGGGCTCTCCAAGTGCTCGGGAAGCCGTGTCCAGACGGCAGGTCGGTCGTGGGTGGTGACGCGGGCGCCGTAGACACGGCTCATGAAGCGCAGGACGTCCTCGTCCGCGTAGTGCAGGGCGGCGGTGCAGTCGCGGAGCACCGTCACGTGGAAGCCCTTCTGGAAGGCGGTGCGCGCGGTGCTGTCCACGCAGACGTCGGCGAACACGCCCGCGAACACCAGGTGCCCGATCCCGCGCCCGGAGAGGTGCGCGCCGAAGCCCTCGCCGAGGAAGGCGTCGAAGCAGGCGTACTTGGTGAACACCGCCTCGCCGGGCTCCGGCGCCACGGTGTGGAACTCGGCGCCCCAGCTCCCGTCGAGGCACTTGGGGCGCTTGCCGAGCACCGCGTCCCGGTGGCGCCAGGCGGCGCCCTGGTGGACGGGGTCGCCGAGGAACCGGACGAAGAGCACCTCGGTGCCGTGTGCCCGCGCGGTCTCCACGGCCCGGGCGGAGTTCGCCGCCACGGCGGCGAGGCGCTGCGGGTCCCCGGGGTAGCGGGCGGCGGCGACGGGGCCGGCGCAGAAGTCGTTCTGGAGGTCGACGACGACCAGCGCCGTCCGGTCCGTGCGGGCGGTCACGAACGGTCCGGGCGCGGGCCGACGGACAGCGGACCGGTGGCGAGCGGGTCCGCGGCCAGCGGGTCGGCCGCCAGCGAACCGGCCAACAGCGGGCCGACCGGCGCCGCTGCCGTCAGGGCTTCGAGCACGGCGTCGACCACATCGGTGGTGGAGTGCCGCCCGCCCAGGTCGGGCGTCCGCACGCCCCGTGCCCCGGCGGCGGCCAGGGCGCCCTCCACGGCGGCCACGGCGCCCCGGCAGCCCGCGTGCCGTTCGGCGACGGCCGCGGCGGCGCGCAGGGTGGCGACCGGATTGACGGTGTCCTTGCCGGCGAGGTCGTCGGCGGAACCGTGCACGGTCTGGTACTCCGCCAACTCCCCCAGCTCCGGGTGGAGGAGAACGTTCTCCGTGCAGCGGTTCTCCTGCCGCTCGCCCCCGAAGCGGTCGAGCAGGACGACGTGCATGATGTCGGCCCACTCGTTGCCCGCCACGACGACCGTGCGGTCGGCGAAGCCGTGGGTTATCAGGTTGCGGTTGACCGTGTCGGGCTGGAACAGCCGCACCTCGACACCGAGGCCCCGCGCTATGTCGTCCACCCAGTCGTCCAGGGCGCCGTCCAGCAGGTGGAACTTGTAGGCCATCACCACCCGGGCCGGCCCGCCGTCGGGCCACTGCCGCCAGGCGCGCCGGACCGCGAACTCCAGCACCTTCCCGGTGATCTCCCGGCTGAACTCCATGGTGCGGGTGACCACTCCCGGGGCGTGCCGGTTCTCACCCGTGTAGAAGCCCTGCGCCTCGTCCCGGACCAGCAGCAGCGAGGCGTCGCCGGCGGCGATCGGCTCGACCTTGACGGCCTGCAGCCGCTGGCGGACCAGGTAGAGCGACTGGGCGTTGACGGCCGTCCGGAAGACGGCCGTCGTGCCCGACCTCGCCCGGTCGCGGCAGAACCGCTCGTAGTGGCCGGCGTCCTCCTCGGTCAGCCGGCGGATCCGCTCGGTGTCGGCCACCTCCTCCCGGAGCGATACGTACGAGTGGTAGGTCCGCGGGGACCTCACGATCTCGACCCCGGCACCGTGCACGGCCGCGATCCGGTGCAGGGCCCGTTCGAAGACGGTCGCGAGCTCCGCGCCCGTACCCCGGCCCACGGCGAGTCCGACTGCTGGTTTCACACTGCTCCTCGGCTGGTCGTCGACTGGTCCGGTACGGGCGGGATGCCGGCGCCGGACGGTTCAGCTGGCCGGGTCGCCCACCAGGTGGTCGCCCGGGATGCCGGCCTTGTCCGGCGCGTAGTAGTCGCGGATGCCCTCCGCCCAGGTGGCGACCGGGATCCGGTCGTCGGCGGTCGGCTCGAAGGCGTCGAAGAGGGCGTCGATGTTGGCGTGTCCGAAGCCGATCGCGGTCATCAGCGCGACGAACAGCGGCCGTTCGACCAGCCCGTCGCCGTCCGGGTCGCCGAGCGCGGCCAGGGCGTCGGCGAACTGCCCGATCGTCGGCCCGAAGCGCTCGGGCGACAACACGAAGCCGCGGAACTCCTCCCGGGTGACCACGCCGTCCCCGTTGGAGTCCAACTCCGTCTCCAGGGTGACCCAGTAGCGCCGGAAGGCGGCACGGATGGCCTCCTTGGCATCCTCGTCCGAGTCGTACGCGGCCTCGACCACCCGCTTGGACATCAGGTCGAAGTCACCGATGTCGATCACGCCGTTGCCGTTCGCGTCGAACAGTCCGAAGACGAGCTCGACCCGCTGGGTGGCCTCGGTCCGCATGTGCCGCTCCTTCTCTCCGTACGCCGGGCTCTCGGCGCCCGACCGGGTCTCCCACTATCGGCGAGCGGTGGCGGCTCTTCCGCCCCGCCGCAGCCTGCTTCACCTGATGGAGTGAAGTTCGCTGCTCGGAAGGGGAGTTGACGGCCGACCCGGCCGGACCCGGTCAGCGGACGTAGTAGGGGCGGTGGTGGGCGGCGACCGGCGCGGACTGGTACGTCCACACGCCGGCGGCGGGCGCGTCGCCGACCAGCCGCGCGAGGTCGGCCGCGGCCTCCCGCGCGGGATCCCCCGGTCCCGGGTCCCCCGCCGACCCCGGTCCCCACCCCGACCCCGGTCCCGATCCCGGTCCCGGTCCCGACCGCCCGAGGGTGAGCCGGATCCGGTCGGCGGTGCGGGTGTCGAGCGGATGGAAGCGGTACGGCTGCTGGACGGTCAGCGGACCGGCCAGCAGCCGCCCCCCGGGGTCCGTGCCGTAGCCGGTGACCGGCGTGTTGACCACCGGCTCGCCGTCGAGGCCCGCGAGGTCCGCCTCGACCGCGAAGAGCTCCTCCTCGAACCGCCGCAGGCCGTCCGGCCCGAGACCGGCCCGATGGCAGACGAAGGACCAGTGGTCGTGCACCGCGGCCGCGTTGAGCGAGGGAAGCACGGCGGTGAACCACCCGGGGTGCTTGGGCTCGGCGTACAGACGGGTGCCCGCGTCGATGGCGAGCGGGTTGTCACAGAGCACGTGCAGCCGGGCGATGCCGAGCAGCCTGGTCTGGTCGTGGCCGCGGGCGTACTGGCCGTAGTCCACGGCCGGGACGCGGTCGGCGGCGGACGCGGGGTGGGCGATGACGTTGATCTCCACCTCCTCGGTGATCCCGCCGCCGGTCGGGTACTGGGCGAAGTACAGCTGGTAGTTGAGCGAGACGCAGGCCCGGCCGTCGAAGTCGGCGGCGGCCAGCGCGGGGTGGCGGTCGGCGAGCAGGGCGCGCACCGGCCCGGGGTCGACCAGGAAGTCCACGCCGATGTTGTGCAGCGCGCCGTAGTGGAAGGGCAGGTGGTACGGCTCGGGCACGGGCGGCAGCGGCAGACCGGTCATGACGGCTCCCTGGACGGCGTCGGGGACGGAGGCGGAGGTGGCTGGGAGGGCGGAGCGGGCTGAGGGGAGGAAGGAGGGGCGGCGAGAGCGGCCGGCCGGCGCAGCGCCGTCAGCTCCCGGTGGATGCGGTCGGCGCTGCGCAGGGCGAGCGCGGCCATCGTGAGCGAGGGGTTGGAGGTGCCGAGGGAGGGCATCGAGCCGCAGCCGACGGCGTAGAGGTTGGGGTGGTCCCAGCAGCGCTGCCACTCGTCGACCACGGAGGTGCCCGGCGCGTCGCCCATGACGTGGGTGCCGCCGGCGTGGCCGGCGCCCCGGTAGCCGTAGGCCGCGCCCCGGTGTTCGAGGCGCCCGGGCCAGCCGGGACCGGCGTCGTAGCGGGTGTGGTCCTCGGCGCCCAGCAGGGCGAACAGCTGGTCGGAGACGGCCCGCGCGGACGCCATGCCCTGCCGGACGTAGACGGAGAGGTCGTAGTGGAGGGCGGGGCGCGGCAGTCCGAGCCGGTCTCGCCGGGTGCGGTCCAGGGTGACCCGGTTCGCCGGGTCGGCGGGCTGCTCCAGTTCGAACTGGAGCGAGAACTGGCGGCCGAGCCGGTCGCCGAGGCGCTCGCGGAGCTCCTTCCCGCGCAGCCCGGCCCGCAGCAGGTCGGCGGTCTCCGCCTGGGGCGGGCGGCCCGCCCAGGACCAGCCCCAGTTGCCGATCTCGATCCGGAAGGGCGCCCGGCGGGCCCGGGCGGGGCCGAAGCGGAAGGCCTCCAGGCCGCTGGTGGAGCCCGGTCCCCGGTAGGGGCCGGTCGGCTGCGGCAGCAGGCCCCAGGTGAGCAGCGCCGGGTGGTCCATCAGGTTGCGGCCGACCTGGTCGCTGCGGTTGGCGAGGCCGGACAGGAGCAGCAGCCGGGCGTTCTCGATCGCGTGGGCGGCGAGCACCACGAGGTCCGCGCGGACCCGGTGGGCGGCGCCCGCGGTGTGGTACTCGACACCGGTGGCGCGGCCGGTGCCGTCGACGAGGACCCGGCTCACCACGGCGTCGGTGCGCAGCCGCACGCCCGGTGCCCAGCGGGCCTGGGTCCGCAGCGGGGTGTACTTGGCGCCGGTGGGGCAGACCGGGACGCAGGCGGCGGCGCCCTGGCAGAGCGGCCCGTCCGGCCGGGCGGGCGGGGCGCCGTCCGCGGCCGGGGCGGGCCGGGCGTTGCGGGCGTGCGGGGTGGTGCTGACGGCGAGGAGGGCGTCCTCGCCGGCGGCCGGGTCGCGGACGGCGCGGCCGTCGAGGGCCCGGGCGACGAGCCGGTCGAGGTGGCTGGCCGGGACGGGGCGCATCGGGAAGGCGTAGCCGTCGGGGAGTGGCAGGCCGACGTCGCGGCGCTGCTGGTCGGCGTCGGCGGCCACGCCGAGTTCCTGTTCGGCCTGGCGGTAGTACGGTTCGAGGTCCCGGTAGCCGATCGGCCAGTTGCGGCCGTGGCCGAGGTCGCCGGTGCGGAAGTCCTCGGGGTGCATGCGCGGGGTGAGGCCGGTCCAGAGCAGTCCGGTGCCGCCGTTGGCCCGGAGGTAGCCGCTGGCGTAGGGCAGCGGGCCGTGCTGGACGAGGTGGCCGGTGGCGGTGAAGCCGCCGCCGGACAGACCGGTCAGGTCGTCGACGTCCGGGGAGGGGGCGTCGGCGCTCCGCGGGTAGGGCGAGGTGGGTGTGCCGCCGCCGGCCGCGCGGTACGCGGTGGTGGTCGCGGCGGCGCCTGGGGCGGCGTGGCCGGCCTCCAGGACGAGGACGCGGTGGCCGTGTCCGCCGAGGCGGTGGGCGACCAGGGAGCCGGCGATGCCGGCGCCGACCACGATCACGTCCCAGTGGTCCCCGCCGTCCGCGGGGCTCCGCGGCGGGCGGCTCACCGCTCGCCCCCGCCGCGCGGGGCCTCGGCCCAGCTGCCGTGTCCGGGGGCGGCGCTGCCGGGGGCGGCGCCGTGGAAGGTGCGCCACATCAGGCCCCGGTCGTGGGCGCGGGGCGAGGAGGGCGGTTCGTCGGGCCAGGCGCCGACGTACCAGAGGTGGAGCAGGGCGTGCTCGTCGCGGACGCGGTGGGCGAGGAGGGTACGGTGGTGTTCGTGCGCCATGCCGGTGTCGCGCAGTTCCGTCTCGTCGAATCCGGTGAGCTCGGCGGAGATCCGCAGGAAGTCCTCGAAGTCGGCGAGGTGCGTGAGGTCGGCCTCGGTGGGCGCGCCGTCCGGGCCGACCGGGTCGGACCGGTGGTCGCGGTTATGGTCGTGGTCGTCGCTGTGGTCGTGCTCGTGGTCGTCGATCGCTGGCAAACCGGCACCCCCGCGGTGAGTACGCCCCGGACATGACAGCCGATCGGGCAGGGACCCGATCGCCTTCGCAGCGATGCTGCCTCGCCGACCGCCCCCGGAGGTCCCGCGACCGCAATCGTTCGAACCTGCCCGCCTTCTGTCCGCCGCGGCCTCGATGGCGACCAGTCACCAGTCGGATCAGATGCCGAAATGATCAAAATGGACCGCCCGGGCCCCTCCCTCGGATGGAGCAGCGCAGCGCGCGGGCACCGGTACGGGGCTGCGATCTTCGGAGCACGCGCGCCTTCGTCGCGCCGTCCGCCCGGTGCCGATACCTGGAGGCCCCCGATGTGGCAGGCTCCCCCCGCAGCCACCGCAGCTCCGCAGGAGTGGCTGCCGCCGCTCGACCTTCCCGCCCCCGGACCGCAGAACCGGCTGACCGTGCTGCTGCGGATCCTGCTGCTGATCCCGCAGTTCGTCGTGGTCTGGGTGCTGTCGGTGGTGGCCTTCTTCGTCGCGGTGATCGGCTGGTTCGGCGCGCTGGTCCTGGGCCGGCTGCCCGGCTTCGCCGCCGACTACCTCTCGTCGTACGTGCCGTACGAGACCCGGGTGACCAGCTATCTCCTGCTGACCCACGACCGCTACCCGCCGTTCGCGTTCCGCACCCCCGACTACCCCGTCAAGGTGGAGCTGCGGCCCGGCGAGCTCAACCGCCTCGCGGTGCTGTTCCGGCTGATCCTGGTCATCCCGGCGGCCGTCGTCCAGGGGCTGCTCTTCGCCGGCTGGTGGGTGGTCGGCTGGATCAGCTGGCTGGTGGTGCTGATCCTCGGACGGATGCCGCAGGCACTGTTCGAGGCGACGGCGGCGGTCCTGCGCTACCGGATGCGGTACATGGCCTACCTGCTGATGCTCACCCCGGCCTACCCCAAGCGGCTCTTCGGCGACGAGCCCGGCTCCGAGCCGGGCGGCCCGGTCTCGGCGACCCGTCCGCTGGTCCTCGGCGGCGCGGGCCGCGGCCTGCTGGTGGCCTTCCTGCTGCTCGGCCTGCTGTCGGGCGCGACCAGTTCGATCACCGCGAGCGTCACCGACGAGGACGACGAGGTCAAGCAGGTCACCGGCCCGCTGCTGCCGGGCCCGCCGACCCGCTGACGGACGGGGGCGCAAGCCGGCGGCGCCCGGGGACCGGGGTGCCAGGGGTGCCGGAGCGCCCCACTGTCCTGGTCCTTCACTGGACGGTCCAGGACAGTGGGAGGCGCAGCCGGCTGACGCGCACACCGCGCCGGACGGCGGCCGGAGGGATCAGAAGGTGAGGTTCCAGGCGTCGATCGTGCCGGTGTCGCCGGAGGCGCCGTCCTTGACCCGCAGCTTCCAGGTGCCGTCGGCCTGGCTCGCGGAGGCGTTCACCGTGTAGGTCTTGGCGACGTTGTCGGCGCTGTCGCCGTTGGCGAAGTCCTCCAACAGGAAGACGGTGCCGTTCGGGGCGACCAGGGAGAGGACCAGGTCGCCGCGGTAGGTGTGCTTGATGTCGACGCCGACCTTGAGGGCCGCGGGGGCGCTGCCGCCGACGCCGGTGACGGCGATCGGGCTCTCCACCGTGGCGTTGTCGGCGATCGCCACGTCGGCCTGGTTCTCGAAGTACTTGCCGGTCGGCGGGGTGCCGCCGCCGACGGCCTTGAGCGCGTCGACCTGGCCCTCGCCGAAGAAGGCGTTGTTGGCGGTGGTGCCGGTGCAGCGGCTGTCGGACGCGGGGCAGGCCACGTCGTTGGCCTGGGTGGCGAGCCGGGCCCGGAGGTCGGCCGGGGTGAACGCGGGGTTGGCGCTCGCGAGCAGCGCCGCGACGCCGGCGACGTGCGGGGAGGCCATCGACGTCCCGCTCTTGGTGCCGTACTTGCCGCCGGGCAGGGTGGAGTAGACGCCGGTGGCGCCGTCCCCGCCGGGTGCGGCGACGTCGATGACACCCCGGCCGTAGTTGGAGTAGGAGGCCTTGCCGGTGCCGCTGGCCATCGCCGAGACGGTCACCACGCCCGGCAGTTCGGTCGGGATGTCCAGGCAGGCGTTGGTGATGGTCCGGGTGACCTTGGTCGAGTCGTTGGGGCTGTCGCTGTCGGTGGTCTTGTTGGCCAGGTCGTAGGTGGAGTTGCCGGCCGCGGCGACCTGCAGCGAGCCCTTGCCCTCGGCGTACTCCTGGGCGCGGCGGACGCCCTCGATGATGGCCGCCTGGTCCAGGTTGTCCGGGCAGTTGAACTGCCAGGGATCGGTGTAGTAGCTGTTGTTGGTCACCTTGAAGCCGTGGTCGCCGGCCCAGACGAAGCCGCAGACGGTGTTCTCGGCGAAGAACAGCGTGCTGGTCGGCTCGGCGATCCGGACCGAGGCGATCCGGACGCCGGGGGCCACGCCGATGACGCCCTTGCCGTTCTTCGCCGCGGCGATGGTGCCGGCCACGTGGGTGCCGTGGGTGTCGACGTCGCGCCAGGCGCCGGTGCGGGTGTCCGGCTTGCCGTAGGCGCAGGAGACCGAGTCGGCGGCGTCGAAGTTGGGTGCGAGGTCCTGGTGCTGGTCGTCGACGCCGGTGTCCAGCACGCCGACCTTGACGGTGGCGGAGCCGGTGGAGACCGCCCAGGCCTGGTCGGCCTTGATCTGGGTCATGTCCCAGCGGCTGGTCTCGGTGAGGGTGGTCGCCGACTGGGCGGGGTTGGCCGGCAGCGCCGGGTTGTAGGCGTCGGCCGGGACGTCCGAGGTCCGGGTGGCCCCGACCTGCTGGACGCCGGGCACCGCGCGCAGGGCGGCGGCGAAGCCGGTGGCGGTCGCGTGGGCGACGACGACGCCGATCGCGTCGTAACTCGCGAAGACCGTGCCGCCGTTGGCGGTCACCGCGGTCTTGGCGGCGGCGACGTCGGCGGGGGCGCTGATCACCAGGTAGGCCCGGGTCCCGGCGGCCCAGCCGGCGGCGGCCCGCGGGGCGGTCGCCGCGGCCGGGGCCTGCGGGGC